>NZ_JBEXZD010000017.1:66052-94245 GCF_040628575.1 Streptomyces sp. NPDC006393 | reverse complement strand
GGTCGGCCTCGGCGTTCGGGTCGTCGTAGGCGTCGACGATCGCCACCGTCTGCCCCGAACCGCCGGTCGCGGAGGGCAGGTTGTAGGCCGCCTGCAACGAGGCGGGGCCGTAGCCGGAGGGCGCGGCGGCGGCCGTCAGGTCGCTCTCGGCGTGTGCGGACCTGGGGGTGCCCGCGACGACCTTCAGCGCGTTGCACGCCATGACGTTCTTCTGCGTCGGGGCCGCACAGGAGTGCGCGACGCTGACGCCGTGTGCCGTCGATGTCGTGGACGTCGAGGGCGCGGCCTGGCCGAGCGGGGCGGCCAGGGCCAGGCCGGCCGCGGCGAGCGTTGCCACGGCGGCAGCGGAAAGGGTTCTGCGCAACGTAGTCCTCCACGAGGTGGGTGAACCGGGAGAGGTGTGGGGGGTGCGCACTGCGGCCGGTCGCGCCGGGTGGGCGCGCCGGTCGCGCAGAAGGTATGTGTGGCCCGTACACGTCAACAAGAAGGAAGTTGAAGGTGGGGCTTTCCTTTGCCCGTTCCTGAAGATCTCCGCGCCGCTCGCGGGAATGCCGTGGGGAAACGATGACGCCGCCATGGGTTGACGGACGCCGAGGGCGTTGACGGGCGCCGAGGGGGTGGTGACGGCCGTTGGCGGACCCGGGTGACGGTTTCCCGGGGGTTCGGGTGATAGTGGAGTACGTGACAGCCGTACCTCACCCCCGCATCGAAGCCGCCGCCTCCGCCCGGTCCGGCCGCCGCAGCCTCGCCGTTGCCCTGCTGTGCGGCGCCCTCGGCGCGGCCGTGGCGCTGCTGGCCTCCCGGCAGCGCTGGGCGGCGGGCACCGCCGCGGTGGCCGGCGGCGACTACGCCCTGACCGCCAAGGGCAGCGAGGTCACGGGCGTGCCCGCGGCGCTCGCCATAGTGGGCCTGGCCGCGCTCGTCGCCGTCTTCGCCGTCCGCCGCTCCGGCCGCCTGCTGGTCGCGGGCCTGCTCGCGCTCTCCGGCGCCGGGACCGTCGGCGCCGCCCTGATCGGCGCCGAGAACCGCGCCGCGCTCGACGAGAAGGCGGCCCAGGCCTCCGGCGACACCGCGGCGACCGCCGCCTCGCTCACCCATACCGGCTGGCCCTACGTCGCGGCCGCCGGCGGGGTGCTGATCCTGCTGGCCGGACTCCTCGCCCTGCGCTACGGCCGGCTCTGGCCGGCCATGGGCGGCCGCTACGAGCGCTCCGGCGCGCCCCGTTCGCGTGCCACCCGTCCGGTCGATCCCGACCGTCCCGAGGACCTGTGGAAGGCCCTGGACCGCGGCGAGGACCCGACCGGCACCGATTCCGCCTGACCGCGGCGGCCCGCCCCGCGGCCGGAGGGCCACCAGGAGCCACCCCCGATCACGTCGCGTGCACGCGTACGGGACAATGACTTCCGAGCGTCCGGCTCAGACACGTACAAGCAACGAGGAGCAAGTCATGGCGGGCAGCAGCCACGGTCACACCCCGGCCGCCTGGACCGGTGTCATCATCGCCTTCATCGGTTTCTGCGTCGCGGGCGCCTTCATGGTGATGGCCCAGCCGGTCGGCTTCTGGGTCGGCATGGGTGTCGTGCTGCTCGGCGGCGTCGTCGGCGGCGTCATGCGCATGATGGGCCTCGGCCAGAAGGGCGAGCACCCGGTGCACCAGCTCGCCACCAGGAGCTGACGACCCGGACACGAGGGGCGGCCCCCGGCCGCCCCTCACCCGTACCCGCCGGCACCCGCGCCGAGGCGCCCCGCACGCGCGCATGCGGCCCGTGCGGGGCAGAATGCGGGGTGTGAACGCCGACAGTCGCAGGGGGACGTACGGCCGCACGGTCGTACCCGGTCCGAGGCGTGCGTACGAGGACCCGCCGGCACCGCCGATGCACCCCGTCGCCGTCCTGGGCCGGCTGGCCGTCCCCGCAGCCGTGCTCGGCGCCGTCGCCGGCGCCTTCGCGTACGTGGGGGCGGTGGATCCCGGCGAGCCGGGCCACTACCCCGTCTGCCCGCTGCTGCGCTACACCGGCCTGTACTGCCCCGGCTGCGGCGGCCTGCGCAGCGCGCACGCCTTCGTCCACGGCGACTTCCTCACCGCCCTGCACGACAACGCCATGGCCGTCGCGGGCTATCTGGCCTTCGCCGTGGTGTGGATCGCCTGGGCGGCCGGCGCCGCGCGCGGGCGGCCCCCGCGGATCGGGCTCGGCAGCGCGCAGCTCTGGAGTCTGGGCGCGCTGCTCGTCGCCTTCACCGTTGTCCGGAACCTGCCCTTCGGTGGCCTGCTCCACCCTTGATCGGTCGGCGTTTGTCCAGGTAGTGGGACCGCCGTCCACCGGATGCGAGGGCTTCGCCCTCCTCCGGATACCATCGCAGTGACCGCCGGATTCCGACCCGCTCGATCCACCCGATCCGTTTGAGGCGGGCCGCCGGGGGCCGCTCGACCCGCTGGAACATCACACCGTCTGGAAGGGGGCCGCTCGCGTGAGTGTGCTCGACGAGATCATCGACGGAGTCCGTGCCGACCTTTCGGAGCGGCAGGCGCGCGTCAGCCTCGACGAGCTCAAGGAGCGCGCGGCGAAGGCTCCGGCCGCCAAGGACGGAGTGGCCGCGCTCAAGGGCGACGGCGTCAAGGTGATCTGCGAGGTCAAGCGCTCCAGCCCGTCCAAGGGCGCGCTCGCCGCGATCGCAGACCCGGCCGGGCTCGCCGCGGACTACGAGGCGGGCGGCGCGGCCGTCATCTCGGTGCTGACCGAGCAGCGGCGCTTCGGCGGTTCGCTGGCCGACCTGGAGGCGGTCCGCGCCCACGTGGACATCCCGATCCTGCGCAAGGACTTCATCGTCACGTCGTACCAGCTGTGGGAGGCCCGCGCCTACGGCGCCGACCTCGCCCTGCTGATCGTCGCCGCCCTCGACCAGCCGGCCCTGGAGTCGCTGATCGAGCGCGCGGTGTCCATCGGACTCACCCCGCTCGTCGAGGTCCACGACGAGGACGAGGTGGAGCGCGCGGTCGACGCCGGCGCCAAGGTGATCGGGGTCAACGCGCGCAACCTGAGGACGCTCGAGGTCGACCGCGACACGTTCGAACGGGTGGCCCCCGAGATCCCGGACACCATCGTCAAGGTCGCCGAGTCCGGCGTCCGCGGCCCGCACGACCTGATCGCCTACGCCAACGCCGGAGCCGACGCCGTCCTGGTGGGCGAGTCGCTCGTCACCGGCCGCGACCCGAAGACGGCGGTCGCCGACCTGGTGGCCGCCGGAGCCCATCCCGCGCTGCGCCACGGCCGGGGCTGACGAGCCGGTAGGCTGACGCCGATGACTCTCACCGTGACGACCGTGGACCGGCACGCCCGCCTCGCGCGCGGCTGCCGCCCGAGGGGCTGCCGCGCCCCCGCGAGGCGTGTCCACGGCCGTCGCGTGCGCTACGTCATCGGTGACGAGCCCGGGCAGGTGAACGGCCGTCGATGGCAGCGCCCCTCCAGGGGCGCGGGGCTCTGTCCGATGCGCGGCCACCGCCGCGCGGGCGCGAGCGGCCACTGACGGCCCGCGGCCGGCGGACCGATCCCCGCCCCCACGGCGAACAGTGTCTTTTCACACACTCACCGTGAGGTTCTGGCATGCCCAGCGATTTCTTCTTCCCTGACCCGGAAGGGCAGGTCCCCGGCGCCGACGGCTACTTCGGCGCATACGGCGGCAAGTACATCCCGGAGGCGCTCGTCGCCGCCGTGGACGAGGTCGCCGTCGAGTACGACAAGGCCAAGAACGACCCCGCCTTCGCCCGCGAGCTGGACGACCTGCTCGTCGACTACACCGGCCGGCCCAGCGCCCTGACCGAGGTGCCGCGGTTCGCCGAGCACGCCGGTGGCGCCCGTGTGTTCCTCAAGCGCGAGGACCTCAACCACACCGGCTCCCACAAGATCAACAACGTCCTCGGCCAGGCCCTGCTCACCAAGCGCATGGGCAAGACCCGCGTGATCGCCGAGACCGGCGCCGGCCAGCACGGCGTCGCGACCGCCACCGCGTGCGCGCTCTTCGGCCTCGACTGCACGATCTACATGGGCGAGATCGACACCGAGCGGCAGGCCCTGAACGTGGCCCGCATGCGCATGCTCGGCGCCGAGGTCGTCGCCGTGAAGTCCGGCAGCCGCACGCTGAAGGACGCCATCAACGAGGCCTTCCGCGACTGGGTCGCCAACGTCGACCGCACCCACTACCTGTTCGGCACCGTCGCCGGGCCGCACCCCTTCCCGGCGATGGTCCGCGACTTCCACCGGGTCATCGGCGTCGAGGCCCGCCGCCAACTCCTCGAACGCGCCGGGCGCCTGCCCGACGCCGCGATCGCCTGCGTCGGCGGCGGCTCCAACGCCATCGGCCTCTTCCACGCCTTCATCCCCGACGAGGGGGTCCGGCTCATCGGCTGCGAGCCGGCCGGGCACGGCATCGACACCGGCGAGCACGCGGCCACCCTGACCGCCGGCGAGCCCGGCATCCTGCACGGCTCGCGCTCCTACGTCCTCCAGGACGACGAGGGCCAGATCACCGAGCCGTACTCCATCTCGGCCGGCCTGGACTACCCGGGCATCGGCCCCGAGCACTCCTACCTCAAGGACTCCGGCCGCGGCGAGTACCGCGCGGTCACCGACGACGCCGCGATGCAGGCCCTGCGCCTGCTGTCGCGCACCGAGGGCATCATCCCGGCGATCGAGAGCGCCCACGCCCTGGCCGGCGCCCTGGAGGTGGGCCGGGAACTCGGCCCGGACGGGTTGATCGTCGTCAACCTCTCCGGCCGCGGCGACAAGGACATGGACACCGCGGCCCGCTACTTCGGCCTGTACGACACCGACGCCGAGGTGGCCGCCGACGAAGCCGACACCGCCGAGATCGAGGGGGACGCCAAGTGAGCGGGAACATCCGGCTGCTGAACGACACCCTCGCGGGCGCGAAGGCGGAGGGCCGGTCCGCGCTCATCGCCTACCTGCCCGCGGGCTTCCCGACGGTGGACGGCGGCATCGAGGCGATCAAGGCCGTCTTCGACGGCGGCGCCGACGTCGTCGAGGTCGGGCTGCCGCACAGCGACCCGGTCCTGGACGGGCCGGTCATCCAGACCGCCGACGACATCGCCCTGCGCGGCGGCGTCAGGATCGCGGACGTCATGCGCACCGTCCGCGAGGCCCACGAGGCCACCGGCAAGCCGGTGCTCGTCATGACGTACTGGAACCCCATCGACCGCTACGGCGTCGAGCGGTTCACGGCCGAACTCGCCGAGGCCGGCGGCGCCGGGTGCATCCTGCCGGACCTGCCGGTCCAGGAGTCCGCCCTGTGGCGCGAGCACGCCGACAAGCACGGCCTCGCCACGGTCTTCGTCGTCGCCCCGAGCAGCAAGGACGAGCGGCTGGCCGAGATCACCGCGGTGGGCTCCGGCTTCGTCTACGCCGCCTCGCTGATGGGCGTCACCGGCACCCGCGAGTCGGTCGGCGCGCAGGCCGAGGACCTGGTGCGGCGCACCCGCGCCACCGGCACCGGCCTGCCCGTCTGCGTCGGCCTCGGTGTCTCCGACCGCGCCCAGGCCGCCGAGGTCGCCGGCTTCGCCGACGGCGTGATCGTCGGCTCCGCGTTCGTGAAGCGGATGCTGGACGCCCCGGACCACGCGGCCGGCGTCGCGGCCGTCCGTGACCTCGCGGGCGAACTGGCGCGCGGGGTGCGCGGACAGGCGTAGGACGCGGGACAGCCGTCACCTCACGTCATCGCAGCACACATGATCACCCGAACGGGTGGACCTCGGACCGGGGAGGCGCAATGCGCCTCCCCGGTTCGTTCTGGTGGTGTGAGCGACAAGAACCATGACGGAAGGCGCACCGCCCGCCAGCGGCTGGCGGTCGAGCGCGAGAAGCAGAAGGCCTCGGAGCGGCGGCGGCGCACGCTGATCGTGGCCGTCAGCGTGGTCTGCGTGCTGGGCCTGGCGACGGTGATCGGCGTGCTCGCGGCGAACTCCGGCAAGAAGAAGAGCGCCAGTACCGGCCCGGTTGTGGCGCCCTCGGGGGCGCAGGGCAAGGACGCCCTCGCGATCCCGGTCGGCAAGGACGGCGCCAGGTCGACGCTCACCGTGTGGGAGGACTTCCGCTGCCCGGCCTGCCAGGCCTTCGAGGCGGCGTACCGCCCGACGATCCACCAGCTGACCGACTCCGGCAAGCTCAGAGTCGAGTACCACATCGTCCGGCTGATCGACGGCAACCTCGGCGGCACCGGCTCGCTGCGCTCGGGCAACGCCGCGGCCTGCGCCCAGGACGCCGGAAAGTTCCGCGCCTACCACGACGTGCTGTTCGAGAACCAGCCCAAGGAAACCGACGACGCCTACGCGAACAACGACAAGCTGATCGCGCTGTCCGGCAAGGTGAGCGGCCTGGACACGCTGGCCTTCACCCAGTGCGTGAAGAAGGGCACGCACGACAGCTGGGTCGACAAGTCCCACAAGGCGTTCCAGGCCGGCGGCTTCTCGGGCACCCCGACCGTGCTGCTGAACGGCAAGAACATCGCCCAGGACCGCACCATGACCCCCGCGAAACTGAAGCAGATGGTGGAATCGGCCGCCAAGGGCTGAAACACCTGGTGACGCCCTGGAGCGGGCCGCCCGTTATGGACCCGTGTCCGGGCCGCCCGACGTGGCTCCGCTCCGGCTGCGGTAGCGTCGACCTTGCCATGGAACTTGCCTACATTCCCAGCCCGTCGCGCGGTGTGCTGTACCTCGGACCCATCCCGCTGCGCGGCTATGCGTTCTGCATCATCATCGGCGTCTTCGTCGCCGTCTGGCTCGGCAACAAACGCTGGGTCGCCCGCGGCGGACAGGCCGGCACGGTGGCGGACATCGCCATCTGGGCCGTGCCGTTCGGCCTGGTCGGCGGCCGGCTCTACCACGTGATCACGGACTACGAGCTGTACTTCAGCGCGGGCCGTGACTGGGTGGACGCCTTCAAGGTGTGGGAGGGCGGCCTCGGCATCTGGGGCGCGATCACGCTCGGCGCGCTCGGCGCGTGGATCGGCGCCCGGCGCCGGGGCGTACCGATGCCCGCCTACGCCGACGCCGTCGCACCCGGCATCGCCTTCGCGCAGGCGATCGGCCGCTGGGGCAACTGGTTCAACCAGGAGCTGTACGGGCGCGAGACGCACGTTCCATGGGCGCTGCACATCACCTCCTCGACCGACGGCCGGGTGCCGGGGTACTACCACCCGACGTTCCTCTACGAGTCCCTGTGGTGCGTCGGCGTCGGCCTGCTGGTCATCTGGGCCGACCGCCGCTTCCGGCTGGGCCACGGCCGGGCGTTCGCGCTGTACGTCGCCGCGTACTGCGTGGGCCGCGGCTGGATCGAGTACATGCGCGTCGACGACGCCCACCACATCCTCGGCCTCCGCCTGAACGACTGGACCGCGATGATCGTGTTCCTGCTCGCGGTGACCTACATCGTGGTGTCGGCGAAGAAGCGGCCGGGCCGTGAGACCGAGGTCGAGCCGGCCCTGCCGGCGGCCGGCGAGGCAACCGAGGCAACCGCCGCCACGGACCCGGACGGGGCGGACACCGACGCGAAGGCGGTCGACTTCTCCAAGGACGCCGAGGGCAAGGACGCCGAGGCGGCGAAGGACCAGGACCCCGGGGACGCGGGGTCCGAGGACGCCGGTGTCAAGGACGGGGCCGGGTCGGCCAAGAAGGGCTGAGACCGGCCGCAGGACCGTACGCGCACGAGGGCGCCCCCGGAATCCGGGGGCGCCCTCGCCGCATGCGGACGTCACGGACGTCGCCGTGCGCCGTCAGCACCGGCGGGCCAGCGCCAGGGTCCGGCGCGCCGCCGCCACCACCGCCGCGTCGACGAAGCGCCCGTCGGCGAGCGCCTGCGCGCCCCGGTCCACGGTGGCCGCCTTGACGATCGTCTCGGCCTCCTCAAGCTCCCGGTCGGTCGGCAGATAGGCGCGCTCGATGATCGGCAGCTGGCGGGGATGGATGGCCGCACGGCCGAGGAAGCCCAGGGCGCGGCCGTGCGCGCAGGAGGCCGCGAGCCCCTCCAGGTCCCGGATGTCGGGGTGGACGGACTGCGGGGGCGGCGCGAGACCGGCCGCGCGGGCGGCGACGACGACCCGGGCCCGGCACCAGTCGAGGCCCGCGTCCTGCCGTACCCCGAGATCGGCCCGCAGATCCGCCTCACCCAGCGAGACACCCCGCAGGGACGGATGCGCGCGGGCGATGGCGTAGGCGTGCTCGATGGCCAGGGCGCTCTCCAGCAGGGCGTACAGCGGCGGCCCCGACCCGCGGGAGGCCGGGGAGCGCCCCACGGCCCCGGCACGGCCCGTCCGCTCCGCGGCCCCCGCCCGCTCCGTCCGCCGCGCGACCCGCACCACCTGCCGCGCCGACGTCACCTTCGGCAGCCGCAGCCCGGCCAGCCCCGGCCGGGACGCCACCGCGTCCAGGTCGGCGGCGGCCAGCGGCCCGTCGACCGCGTTGACCCGGACATGGACCGGGACCGGCGGCGGCTCCGAGAGCAGCTCGGCGGTGGCGGCGCGGGCGTACGCCTTGCGGTGCGGGTCGACGGCGTCCTCCAGGTCGATCACCACCACGTCGGCGCCCGAGGCCAGGGCCTTGCCGACCACGTGGGGGCGGTCACCGGGGGCGTAGAGCCAGGTGAGCGGGAAGGGTGCGGTGGCCGTCACAGCGCGCCCTCCGCGCGCAGCGCGGCCAGCTCCTTCGGGGTGAGGCCCAGCTCGGTCAGCACCGCGTCCGTGTCCGCGCCGTGCGGGCGGCCCGCCCAGCGGATCGCGCCGGGGGTCGCGGAGAGCCGGAAGAGGACGTTCTGCATGCGCAGCCGGCCCAGCTCCGGGTCGCACAGCGTGGCGAAGGTGCCGAGGGCCTGGTACTGCGGGTCCGCCAGCACGTCCCGCACGTCCTGGACCGGTGCGATCGCCGCCTCGGCCTTCTCGAAGGCGGCCAGGACCTCGGTGCGGGTGTGCCGGGCGATCCAGTCGCCGACCGCCTCGTCCAGGACGTCGGCGTGGGCGGCCCGTCCGGTGCCGGTCGCGAACCACGGCTCGTCGGTCAGCTCCGGGCGTCCCACCAGGCGCATCACCCGTTCGGCCACCGACTGCGCCGAGGCGGACACGGCGACCCAGGTGCCGTCGCAGGTCCGGTAGGTGTTGCGCGGGGCGTTGTTCTCGGTGCGGTTGCCGGTGCGCGGCTGGACGTAGCCGAGCTGGTCGTACCAGAGGGGCTGCGGCCCGAGGGCGGTCAGGATCGGCTCGATGATCGCCAGGTCGACGATCTGGCCGGCGCCGGTGCGCTCCCGCGCCGCCAGCGCCGTCATCACCGCGTACGCAGTGGCCAGGCCCGCGATGGAGTCGGCGAGCCCGAACGGCGGGAGCGTCGGCGGCGCGTCCGGCTCGCCGGTGATCGCGGCGAACCCGCTCATCGCCTCGGCCAGGGTCCCGAAGCCGGGCCGGGACGCGTACGGGCCGAACTGACCGAAGGCGGTGACCCGGGCGAGGACCAGGCGCGGGTTGGCCGCCGACAGCTCCGGCCAGCCCAGCTCCCACCTCTCCAGGGTGCCGGGGCGGAAGTTCTCCACGATCACGTCGGCGCCGGCGGCCAGCCGCAGCAGGACGGCGCGGCCGCCGGGCGTGGACAGGTCCAGGGTGATGGTGCGCTTGTTGCGGCCCAGCAGCTTCCACCACAGGCCGACGCCGTTCTTCGCCGGGCCGTGACCGCGGGCCGGGTCGGGCTTGGCGGGGTGTTCGACCTTGATGACCTCGGCGCCGAAGTCGCCGAGCATGGTGGCGGCGATCGGCCCGGCGAAGAGGGTGGCGAGGTCCAGGACGCGCAGACCGGCGAGGGGCGCCGGGGCCGTGGGCCCGGGTGTGTGCGGCGTCATGGGCGGGACGCCTCCCGATGGGTGAGGTGGGCCAGGGCGTCGAAGCCGGTGCCGTGGAACTCGCCGACGGACGTGGCCAGCCGGTTCTTCAGCGGGGCCGTCCAGCGCTCGGGCAGCGCGGCGGGGGAGCCGGCCAGCAGACCGGTGACGGATCCGGCCGTGGCGCCGTTCGAGTCGGTGTCCCAGCCGCCGGAGACCACCCGGCAGACGGCGCCCTCGAAGTCGCCGTCGGCGTGGGTGAGGGCGGCGGCGATCAGCGCGGTGTTCGGCACGGCGTGCACCCAGTGGCAGGTGGCCGCGTGGGTGGCGTGCAGGGCGTCCACCACCGTGTCGAAGTCCTCGTGGGAGCGGGCCAGCCGGACGGCCTGCCGGACCGCCCGGGCGAGCCGGGAGCCGGGCGGTACCACGGTCAGGCCGGTGGCCAGGCAGGCGTGCACGTCGTGGGCGCCGGTCGCCGCGGCGGCGATGACGGCGGCGGTGAACATGGCCGCGTAGACGCCGTTCGCGGTGTGGGTGAGGGTGGCGTCGCGGTGCGCCTGCTCTGCGGCGGCCGCCGGGTCGCCCGGGTTGGTCCAGCCGTGCACGTCGGCGCGGATCAGGGCGCCGATCCACTCGCGGAAGGGGTTGCGGTGGCGGGCGGTGCGCGGCGGTTCGATGCCGAGGAGGAGGTTGCGGTAGGCGACGCGTTCGGCGGTGAAGGTACGGCCGGCGGAGAGTTCCTCCAGCCAGAGCCGGGCGACGTCGGTGGTGGTGAAGGCCCTGCCGTGGCGTTGCAGCAGGAGCAGGTTGATCAGCGGGTAGTCGAGGTCGTCGTCCTCGGGCATGCCGTCGATGTTCTCGGCGAGGCAGCAGGCCGCGGAGCGGCGGTTCCACGGGTAGCGCGCCGCCAGGTCCTCGGGGACGCCACGGGCGGTGAACCAGGTGTTCAGGGGCCAGTTGCCGGTGACCTGGGCGAGTTGGCGGATGCCGTCCAGGGGGAGCTTCTCGACGGGTTTGCCGAGCAGACAGCCCGCCGCCCGGCCGAGCCAGGCGGCCTCGAAGCGGGCCTGGTCGGTCGCCGCGGGACGCTCGGCCGGTGCCGGCCAGTCCGGGCACAGCGCCTTGATCGCGGCCAGGTCCGTCGGTTCCGCGTCCGCCAGCCGGCTCGGCAGCTCGGCCAGTTCGTCCAGGAGGTCCTCCGCGAGCAGACGCAGATAGCGTGAGGCGGGCTCCGGGGAGGCGCCCGCCCGCGCCGGCGCCTCGGGGCCGCCCGCCGCCCGCCACCGTGCCGCGATCGCGGACGGCTCCCGGCCGTCCTGCACCGCCTGGCGCAGCTCGTGGCCCAGCAGGTCCTCCGGCTGGACCCAGGTCAGTCGGAGCATCCCGGACCTCCCATCCGGGCGAACGCCCGCTCGTGGGCGCGCCGCCGTCGTACGTCCTCCTCGAAGATCTGCCGGGTCACCCCGGTCAGCGTGCGCGCCGGCTCCCACAGATCCAGCCGGCTGGCCTCCGCCACCGTCTTCGCCCAGTCCTCCGGGACCGGCGAGCCCAGCGCTCCCGCCAGTGCCCCGGCCATCGCCGCGATGGAGTCGCAGTCGCGGCCGTAGTTCACCGCGCCGAGGACGGCCTGCCGGAAGTCGCCGTGCGCCACCGTCAGCATGCCCAGCGCGACGGGCAGTTCCTCGATCGCGTGCAGCCGGGACGGCCGGCGGGCGCCGAGCGAGGGGGTGCGGTAGTCCGGGCCGACCGTGTCGTACGGGGCGACCGCCGCGCGCAGCGGGCCCAGCGCCGACTCGAAGTCCGTGTGGGCGCGAGCGGTTTCGCACACCTTCTCGATCGCGGCCCGGGTGCCGTCCTTCGCCACGGACAGGCACGCCGCCACCACCGAGTCGGGTGTGGCCCCCGGCGTGCAGGCGGCCGCCACCCCGGCGGCCAGGACGCCGGCCGCCTCACGTCCGTACGACGACTGGTGGGCGCCCGCGACGTCGAGGGCCTCGGCGTACGCGGCGGCCGGGTTGGCCGCGTTGACCAGGCCGACCGGGGCCATGTACATCGCGGCACCGCAGTTGACGATGTTTCCGACGCCGGCCTCGCGCGGGTCCGCGTGACCGTAGTGCAGCCGGGCCACCAGCCACTTCTCCGCCAGGAACACCCGGTGCAGCGGCAGCGTCTCCGTCTCCAGCTCCGGGATCCAGCGGGGGTTCGTCATCAGGTCGGGGACGAGGTGGTCGGCGATCGCGTGGGCGTCGAGATGGTCGCGGACCCGGGCGTACACGCGGACCAGCGCGTGCGTCATCAGGGTGTCGTCGGTGACGTGGCCGTCTCCCTTGTGGTACGGCGCGAGGGGGCGGGCGGTGCGCCAGTCCTCGCCGTGCCAGGGGCCGACGACGCCGTGGATCCGGCCGCCGTGGCGCTGGAGGATCTGGTCGGGGGAGTAGCCCTCGACGGGCCCGCCGAGGGCGTCGCCGACGGCCGCGCCGACGAGCGCTCCGGTGATCCGTTCCTCCAGGCATGCCTCACGGCGGCCGGTTCCCCGGGTTTCTTCTGCTGTGGGCGTCATGCCCCGAATCATCCCCCTGGTGCGGCCGGTTGTGCGGCTTCCAGGAGCCCGGCGAGTTCCACCAGGTCGGTGCCGGTGAGGCGGGGCAGCACACAGCCGGACAGGATGCGGCAGGCGTCCCGCCAGGACTCCGGGATGGCCTCGCCGCCGCCGAGAGCGCCGGTGAGCGCGCCCGCCAGGGCCGGGGCGGAGTCGGCGAGACGGGACAGGCACACCGCGGCGGGCAGCGCCCGGTCGATCCGGCCGCCGGCCGCCGTGGCCAGGGCCAGGGCGACCGGAACCGTCTCGGCGGCGGCGATGCCGTAGCTGTAGACGTGGTCGACGATCTGGTGCTCCAGCAGCGGCACCAGCGCGAACGCGCCGTCGCTGTCCTCGGCCAGCTTCAGCGCGTGCCGGGCGTTGCGGCCGATCTCCGTTCCCTCGGGGAGTTCGGCCAGCGCGGCCGTGACGCAGTGCTCGACGCCGGCACCGGCGAGGGCCGCCGCGAGCGCCGCCGCCATCGCCCGGGCGCCGTGCACACCGTCGCCGTCCTGGGTGTAGCGGGCGTCGAACTCGGCCAGTTCGGCGGCACGGCCGGGGTCGCCCGGGTGGGCGACGGCCAGTACGCACGCCCGTACACAGGCCGCGTCGTCGAAGTAGTGCGGGTTGTCGTGCCCGGTGGCGGGCGGGCGCAGGCCGGTGGCCAGGTTGCCGAGGCCGGCCCGTACCGAGATGCGGGCGCGCAGCGGCAGCACCGCCGACTCCACCTCGGGCGCGCGTTCGGCCGCCGCGGCGACCTCGCCGGCCACCGCGTTCCAGGTGAGGTCGATCGCGGCCCGCATCCGGCGCTCCCGGCTGAGGTCGCCGAGCGCGTCGTCGTCCCCGGCCCGCAGCACGGCCTCCGCCGCGAACACCGCCCATTCGGCGTCGTCGGACGGGCCGAGGCACAGCGGCTCGGGCGGCTGGTTGAGGGCGATCGGGACGGGCAGCGTGGTCGTCGCGTTCTGCTCGGCGAAGGTGTCCAGCTCACGGGTGAGCCGCCGGGTCCACTCGGGCATCCGCGCGGCCCGGTGCCGCCCGGCGGGCCACCCGGCGGCGTCACCGGCGGCCAGCCCCAGCAACAGCCCTTCGATCCGTCTCTGGCTTCTCCGGCTTCTCATGCTCATGCGACCACCTCCAGCTGGTCGTGGGTGAGGACGAGGGACCTGGGTGGCGGGGCAGGGGAGGACCGCGCGGACGGTGGGAGCGGGACTGGGACTCTCAGCGGGATTGGGGCTGGGACTGGGGCCGGGACCGGGACCGGGACTGGGGTGTGTGTCCTGTCGTGCGCCGGGGACAGGGGCGCGTCGTGCCGTGCGGTGCCGCTCGGCCGGCGGGTGGTGCAGCGGGCGCCTTCGGTCCGCCCGGCCACACGGACGGCACGGCGCCGCCCGCAGGACGGCGCGGCGGCGGGGTCTGACGGCGGCGGTGGGGGTGGGGGTCTCTCGGTGTGTCGTCGGTGGGTCATGGCCGGGGCCTCGGTCGGGTGGTTTCTGGTGGGGGTGTGTCTTCTGGCGGGGTGTGTGTGATGTGCCGGGTAGTGGGGGTGCTGGGTCGGTGAGTGCCGGGGTGGGGTTCGCCGGGCAGCGGGTGGTGTGGGGGTGCCTGTCGGGTGGTGTGGCGACGGGGTCTGATGGCGACGGTGGGGGTGGGGGTCTTTGGGTGTGTCGTGGGTGAGTCGCGGCCGGGGCCTCGGTCGGGTGGTTTCTGATGGGGGTGTGTGGTGTGCCGGGTGTGGGGGTGCCGGGTCGGCGAGTGCCGTTGTGGGGTTCGCCGGGTAGCGGGTGGTGTGGGGGTGCCTGTCGGGTGGTGTGGCGGCGGTGGGGGTGGGGGTCTTTGGGTGCGTGTCGTCGGTGGGTCATGGGGGCGGTCCGGGGCGGGTGGCCCGGGGTCGGGGGGTGCGTGGTGCGCCGTCGGGCGGGGTTTTCGCGCGCGGTGGCGTGTGTGGTCGCCGGTCCGGGCGGGGTTCCCGCGATGCGTTGCCGGCCTCTCATGCCCCGATCTCGCTCTCGTCGCCGGTGAGGACGCGGGCGGCCGGGCAGGGGAGGGCGGCGCGCCGCAGGGAGGCGTCCGGACGCAGGACGTCCCGGCGAGCCGCCGGCCCGGCTCCCCGTGCCCCGCTCGCCGCCCTCTCCACCAGGAGGTCCGCCAGGTCCAGCACGTGCCGTCCGGCCATGGACGGCAGGCAGCTGCCCCGTGCCGGGCCGATGGCCGCCGCCCAGTGGGCCGGGATGGCGGCGGCACCCTGGGTCGCTCCGGCCAGGGCGCCCGCGACCGCCGCTGTGGTGTCGGCGTCGCGGCCCATGTTGACGGCGGTGAGGACCGCGTCGCGGAAGTCGCCGTCGGCGGCGGCGTACGCGCCGAAGGCGAGGGCCACCGCCTCGGGGGCCAGGTCGGTCCAGGGGTAGCCGCCGATGACCACCGCGCGGCGCACCGCCCGTTCGCCCTGGTGGGCGGCGGCCGTGGCCCGGCGCAGCGAGCGGGCCGTCCAGGAGTCGTCCGGTACGACGGCGAGGGCGGACGCCACGACCGCGACCGGGGTCGCGCCCGCCATCGCCGCCGCGACCCCGGCCGCCACCGCCCGCCCACCGTGGATGCCCTCGCCCTCGTGGCTGACCGAGCCGTCGATCGCGACCAGCCGGGCCGCCTCGGCGGGCCGCCCGGCGGCGAACACCCCGAACGGCGCCGCCCGCATGGCCAGGCCGTCGCTCCAGGCGTGCCGGTGCTGGGCCGAGATGGGCGCGGCCAGGCCCCGGCGGAGGTTCTCCAGCGTGCCGCGCTCGCTGAACCCGGCGCCGCGGAAGGGGCCGTCGGCGCGGTCGGCGATGTGCTCGTGCCAGGCCGCCTCCGCATGGGCCGGGGTGAGCGCGGATCCGTGCCGGGCGAGCAGGAGCCCGGAGAAGAGGGCGTACTCGGTGTCGTCGGTGCCGGCCGGGTGCTCGGTGACGTAGCCGGTGATGCGGCCCCAGCGGGCGCGGATCTCGGAGGGCTTCAGGTTCTCCGCGGGTGCCCCGAGGGCGTCTCCGACGGCGAGGCCGAGCAGCGCGCCGCGCGCCCGGTCGCGCAGGGCGGCCGGGGGATCACCGGCACTGGATGCCATCGCGGGCTCTCCTCTCCAGGGCGCCGATGCCGGCGCAGAACCCTTTGCGGAACTGTCCCCGGTCCGCGACGCCACGCAGCCTCGCCGCCCGCAGCATCACCCGTACGACATCTGTGCAGCATTCATCTCGGATGAGCGAAGTGTGGGGAAACCGCAGGTTAGCCCAGCCTTTCCTTGCTGGCGGCGGCGGAATTCCCGGCGTAGATTCGGTGTTGTCGAAAAGTAGAACTCGTCCAAAAGCAAGCCTTGCCTAAGCCGCCTGGGGGACTGACGATGGCCATCCTCGACACCGAAGCGACGCTGCACGAGGCGCACCGCGACAATCACACGCACCGCGACGTGAACGGCGGCTGGCTGCGTCCGGCGGTCTTCGGCGCGATGGACGGCCTGGTCTCCAACCTCGCCCTGATGACCGGTGTGGCCGGCGGCTCGGTGAGCCAGCAGACCATAGTCCTCACCGGGCTCGCGGGCCTGGCCGCCGGCGCCTTCTCCATGGCCGCCGGCGAGTACACCTCCGTCGCCTCCCAGCGCGAGCTGGTCCAGGCCGAGCTGGACGTCGAGCGGCGCGAGCTGAGAAAGCACCCGCAGGACGAGGAGGACGAGCTGGCCGCCCTGTACGTGGCCCGGGGCGTCGAGCCGGGGCTCGCCCGCGAGGTGGCCCGGCAGCTGTCGAAGGACCCGGAGCAGGCCCTGGAGATCCACGCCCGCGAGGAACTGGGCGTCGACCCGGGCGACCTGCCCTCGCCGCTGGTCGCCGCGGTGTCGTCGTTCGGCTCCTTCGCGCTGGGCGCGCTGCTCCCCGTACTGCCCTACCTGCTGGGGGCCACCGTCCTGTGGCCGGCCGTGCTGCTCGCCCTGGCCGGACTGTTCGCCTGTGGCGCGGTGGTGGCCAAGGTGACCGCGCGGACCTGGTGGTACAGCGGTTTGCGGCAGCTTGTCCTGGGTGGTGCCGCCGCCGGTGTGACGTACGCCCTGGGTACCCTGTTCGGAACGGCCGTAGGATGATGTGAATGGATCTTATGCGTCGACTCGCATAAGTAACCGTTACCCGCTGGTTTCGACCGCATGACCACCGGGCATGAGCCGTAAGCGCTGTGGGCAATGAGGCCTACCGTGCACCCGCGGGGCGGGGCGACGACGCCGCCCTCCCCGTCCTTCACGGGCCGACGGGCGTGGCATCCGACCGATCCCGTCCTTCCCCGGCCCCCACACAAGACTTCACCGCCGGGCGCGGAAACCCCCCGCCGCCGACCCAGCGGTGTCCGCATGCTGGAACGGAATATCCGATTCCCGAGAACCGCTCCATCATGTAATCTGCACGAAATTTCGCACTTACGCAGAGGGCCAACGTCGTCCCTCGGCACCAGCACATGCCAGATGACGACGACGGGAGAGCCGATGCGTACGCCGCGCCAGCCGTCCCAGCACTCCGCGAACGGCCGAAACTGGTCGTTCATGGATGCTCGCCCTGCTGCGCAGGGTATGTACGACCCCCGCAACGAGCACGACGCCTGCGGCGTCGGCTTCGTGGCCACCCTCACCGGCGAGGCGAGCCACACGCTGGTCGAGCAGGCGCTCACGGTTCTGCGCAACCTGGAGCACCGCGGCGCCACCGGTTCCGAGCCCGACTCCGGCGACGGCGCCGGCCTGCTCTCCCAGGTGCCCGACGCGTTCCTGCGCGAGGTGGCCGGATTCGAGCTGCCCGCCGCCGGCTCCTACGCCGTCGGCATCGCCTTCCTCCCCGAGGACGGCATCGCCGACACCGTCTCACAGATCGAGACGATCGCGGCCGACGAGGGCCTGACCGTCCTCGGCTGGCGCGAGGTCCCCGTCGCCCCCGAGCTGCTCGGCGCCACCGCCCGCTCCACGATGCCCGTCTTCCGACAGCTGTTCGTCGCCGACGGCGTCAGCGAGGGCATCGCCCTGGACCGCAAGGCGTTCGTGCTGCGCAAGCGCGCCGAGCGCGAGGCCGGTGTCTACTTCCCGTCGCTGTCCGCGCGCACCCTCGTCTACAAGGGCATGCTCACCACCGGCCAGCTGGAGCCGTTCTTCCCGGACCTGTCCGACCGCCGCTTCGCCTCCGCGATCGCGCTCGTCCACTCCCGGTTCTCCACCAACACCTTCCCGAGCTGGCCGCTCGCCCACCCCTACCGCTTCGTCGCGCACAACGGCGAGATCAACACCGTCCAGGGCAACCGCAACTGGATGGTCGCCCGCGAGTCCCAGCTCGCCTCGGACCTCTTCGGAGGCAAGGACAAGCTGGAGCGGATCTTCCCGATCTGCACCCCCGACGCCTCCGACTCCGCCTCCTTCGACGAGGTCCTGGAGCTGCTCCACCTCGGCGGCCGCTCCCTGCCGCACTCCGTGCTGATGATGATCCCGGAGGCGTGGGAGAACCACGACTCCATGGACCCGGCCCGCCGCGCCTTCTACGGCTACCACTCCACGATGATGGAGCCCTGGGACGGTCCCGCCTGCGTCTGTTTCACCGACGGCACCCAGGTCGGCGCCGTCCTCGACCGCAACGGCCTGCGCCCCGGCCGCTACTGGGTCACCGACGACGGCCTCGTCGTCCTCGGCTCCGAGGTCGGCGTCCTCGACATCGACCCGGCCAAGGTCGTCCGCAAGGGCCGCCTCCAGCCCGGCCGCATGTTCCTCGTGGACACCGCCGAACACCGCATCATCGAGGACGACGAGATCAAGGCGACCCTCGCCGCCGAGCAGCCGTACGCCGAGTGGCTGGAGGCCGGCGAGATCGAGCTGGGCGACCTGCCCGAGCGCGAGCACATCGTCCACACCCACGCCTCGGTCACCCGCCGCCAGCAGACCTTCGGCTACACCGAGGAGGAGCTCCGCGTCCTCCTCGCGCCGATGGCCAAGACCGGCGCCGAGCCGATCGGCTCCATGGGCACCGACTCGCCGATCGCCGCGCTCTCCGAGCGCCCGCGGCTGCTGTTCGACTACTTCACCCAGCTGTTCGCCCAGGTCACCAACCCGCCGCTGGACGCCATCCGCGAGGAACTGGTCACCTCCCTGCGCAGCTCGCTGGGCCCCTCGGGCAACCTGCTGGAGCCGACCGCGGCCTCCTGCCGCAGCGTCGTCCTGCCCTTCCCGGTGATCGACAACGACGAGCTGGCCAAGCTCATCCACATCAACGCCGACGGCGACATGCCCGGCTTCAAGGCCGCGACCCTCTCCGGCCTGTACCGGGTCTCCGGCGGCGGCGACGCCCTCGCCGCCCGCATCGACGAGATCTGCGCCGAGGCCGACGCCGCCATCGACAACGGCGCCCGGCTGATCGTCCTGTCCGACCGCCACTCCGACGCCGAGCACGCGCCGATCCCGTCGCTGCTGCTCACCGCGGCCGTCCACCACCACCTCATCCGCACCAAGCAGCGCACCCACGTGGGCCTGCTGGTCGAGGCCGGCGACGTCCGCGAGGTCCACCACATCGCCCTGCTCATCGGCTACGGCGCCGCCGCGGTCAACCCCTACCTGGCGATGGAGTCCGTCGAGGACCTGGTCCGCGCGGGCACCTTCCTGCCGGGCATCGAGCCCGAGAAGGCCATCCGCAACCTGATCCACGCCCTCGGCAAGGGCGTGCTGAAGGTCATGTCCAAGATGGGCATCTCCACCGTCGCCTCCTACCGCGGCGCCCAGGTCTTCGAGGCCGTCGGCCTGGACGGGACCTTCGTCGAGAAGTACTTCAACGGCACCACCACCAAGATCGGCGGCGTCGGCATCGACGTCATCGCCAAGGAGGTCGCCGCCCGCCACGCCAAGGCCTACCCGGCCTCCGGCATCGCCCCGGCCCACCGCGCCCTGGAGATCGGCGGCGAGTACCAGTGGCGCCGCGAGGGCGAGCCGCACCTGTTCGACCCGGAGACGGTCTTCCGCCTCCAGCACTCCACGCGCACCGGCCGCTTCGACATCTTCAAGAAGTACACCTCGCGCGTGAACGAGCAGTCCGAGCGCCTGATGACGCTGCGCGGCCTGTTCGGCTTCAAGTCCGACCGGCAGCCGATCCCGGTCGAGGAGGTCGAGCCGGTCTCCTCGATCGTCAAGCGGTTCTCCACGGGCGCCATGTCGTACGGCTCCATCTCCCGGGAGGCGCACGAGACCCTCGCCATCGCCATGAACCAGCTGGGCGGCAAGTCCAACACCGGTGAGGGCGGCGAGGACCCCGAGCGCCTGTACGACCCGGCCCGGCGCAGCGCGATCAAGCAGGTTGCCTCCGGCCGCTTCGGCGTGACCTCCGAGTACCTGGTCAACTCCGACGACATCCAGATCAAGATGGCCCAGGGCGCCAAGCCCGGCGAGGGCGGCCAGCTGCCCGGCCACAAGGTGTACCCGTGGGTGGCGAAGACCCGGCACTCGACGCCGGGCGTGGGCCTCATCTCCCCGCCGCCGCACCACGACATCTACTCCATCGAGGACCTGGCCCAGCTGATCCACGACCTGAAGAACGCCAACCCGCAGGCCCGCATCCACGTGAAGCTGGTCTCCGAGGTCGGCGTCGGCACGGTCGCGGCCGGTGTCTCCAAGGCCCACGCGGACGTCGTCCTGATCTCCGGCCACGACGGCGGCACGGGCGCCTCCCCGCTGACCTCGCTCAAGCACGCCGGCGGTCCCTGGGAGCTCGGCCTGGCCGAGACCCAGCAGACCCTGCTGCTCAACGGCCTGCGCGACCGCATCGTCGTGCAGACCGACGGCCAGCTGAAGACCGGCCGCGACGTCGTCATCGCCGCGCTGCTGGGCGCCGAGGAGTTCGGTTTCGCCACCGCCCCCCTCGTCGTCTCCGGCTGCGTGATGATGCGCGTGTGCCACCTGGACACCTGCCCGGTCGGCATCGCCACCCAGAACCCGGTGCTGCGCGAGCGGTTCTCCGGCAAGGCCGAGTACATCGTGAACTTCTTCCGGTTCATCGCCGAGGAAGTCCGCGAACTCCTGGCCGAGCTGGGCTTCCGCTCCATCGAGGAGGCCGTCGGCCACGCCGAGCTCCTCGACGTCACCCGCGCCGTGAACCACTGGAAGGCGCAGGGCCTGGACCTGGACCCGCTCTTCCACGTGCCCGAGCTGCCCGAGGGCGCCGTGCGCCACCAGGTGACCGCCCAGGACCACGGCCTGGAGAAGGCCCTCGACAACGAGCTGATCAAGCTCGCCGCCGACGCCCTGGCCGCACCCGGCGCCGCCGAGGCCCAGCCGGTGCGCGCCCAGGTCGCCATCCGCAACATCAACCGCACCGTCGGCACCATGCTCGGCCACGAGGTGACGAAGAAGTTCGGTGGCGCGGGCCTGCCCGACGACACCATCGACATCACCTTCACCGGCTCCGCCGGCCAGTCCTTCGGCGCCTTCGTCCCGCGCGGCATCACGCTGCGCCTGGAGGGCGACGCCAACGACTACGTCGGCAAGGGCCTGTCCGGCGGCCGGATCGTCGTCCGCCCGGACCGCGCGGCCGACCACCTCGCCGAGTACAGCGTCATCGCGGGCAACACCCTCGCCTACGGCGCCACCGGCGGCGAGATGTTCCTGCGCGGCAAGACCGGTGAGCGCTTCTGCGTGCGCAACTCCGGCGCACTGGTCGTCTCCGAGGGCGTGGGCGACCACGGCTGCGAGTACATGACCGGCGGTCACGCGGTCGTCCTCGGCGAGACCGGCCGCAACTTCGCGGCCGGTATGTCCGGTGGCATCGCCTACGTCATCGACCTCGACCGCGACAACGTCAACGTCGGCAACCTCGACGCGGTCGAGGCGCTCGACGAGAGCGACAAGCAGTGGCTGCACGAGGTGGTGCGCCGCCACCAGGAGGAGACGGGCTCCACCGTCGCCGAGAAGCTGCTCGCCGAGTGGGACACGGCCGTCGAGCGCTTCAGCAAGATCATTCCCAGCACGTACAAGGCAGTGCTCGCCGCCAAGGACGCCGCCGAGCGAGCCGGTCTGTCCGAGACCGAGATCACCGAGAAGATGATGGAGGCGGCGATCAATGGCTGACCCGAAGGGCTTCCTGAACCACGGCCGCGAGGTCGCCAAGACCCGTCCCGTCGGTGAGCGCGTCAAGGACTGGAACGAGGTCTACGTCCCCGGCTCCCTGCTGCCGATCATCTCCAAGCAGGCCAGCCGCTGCATGGACTGCGGCATCCCGTTCTGCCACAACGGCTGTCCGCTCGGGAACCTGATCCCCGAGTGGAACGACTACGCCTACCGCGAGGACTGGACCGCCGCCTCCGAGCGGCTGCACGCCACGAACAACTTCCCGGAGTTCACCGGCCGCCTGTGCCCGGCTCCGTGCGAGTCGGCGTGTGTGCTCGGCATCAACCAGCCGCCGGTCACCATCAAGAACGTCGAGGTCTCCATCATCGACAAGGCGTGGGAGGACGGGGGCGTCGCCCCGCAGGTTCCCGAGCGCCTGTCCGGCAAGACCGTCGCCGTCATCGGCTCGGGCCCGGCGGGCCTGGCCGCCGCCCAGCAGCTCACCCGGGCCGGCCACACCGTCGCCGTCTACGAGCGCGCCGACCGCATCGGAGGCCTCCTCCGCTACGGCATCCCCGAGTTCAAGATGGAGAAGCGGCACATCAACCGCCGTATCGAGCAGATGCGCGCGGAGGGCACCCGCTTCCGCACCGGCGTCGAGATCGGCCGCGACATCAAGGCGACCGACCTGAAGAAGCGCTACGACGCGGTCGTCATCGCCGCCGGCGCCACGACCGCCCGCGACCTGCCGGTGCCGGGCCGCGAGCTCAAGGGCATCCACCAGGCGATGGAGTACCTGCCGCTGGCCAACAAGGTCCAGGAGGGCGACTACGTCACCGCGCCCATCTCGGCCGAGGGCAAGCACGTCGTCGTCATCGGCGGCGGTGACACCGGCGCGGACTGCGTGGGCACCGCCCACCGCCAGGGCGCGGCCTCCGTCACCCAGCTGGAGATCATGCCCCGCCCGAACGACGAGCGGCACCCCACCAGCCAGCCCTGGCCGACCTTCCCGATCCTGTACAAGGTCACCTCGGCCCACGAGGAGGGCGGCGAGCGGATCTACGCCGCCTCCACCACCCACTTCGAGGGCGACGAGGACGGCAACGTGCAGTGGCTGCACCTGGCCGAGGTCGAGTTCGTCGACGGCAAGCTGACCTCCAAGCCGGGCACCGAGCGCAAGATC
Organism: Streptomyces sp. NPDC006393; assembly: GCF_040628575.1. Classification (NCBI taxonomy): domain Bacteria; kingdom Bacillati; phylum Actinomycetota; class Actinomycetes; order Kitasatosporales; family Streptomycetaceae; genus Streptomyces; species Streptomyces sp. NPDC006393. The sequence goes on along the minus strand of NZ_JBEXZD010000017.1, from coordinate 71,542 downwards.
CCCGCCCAGCTGGTCACCCTCGCCATGGGCTTCACCGGCACCGACCGGGTCAACGGCCTGGTCGAGCAGTTCGGCCTGGAACTCGACGATCGCGGTAACATCGCCCGCGACGCCGACTTCCAGACCAATGTGCCGGGTGTCTTCGTCGCCGGTGACGCCGGCCGCGGCCAGTCGCTCATCGTGTGGGCGATCGCCGAGGGCCGCTCGGCCGCCCGCGGCGTCGACCGCCACCTGACCGGCGCCAGCGACCTGCCGGCCCCGATCCGCCCGACGGACCGCGCGCTGACGGTCTGACGCGCGGTCACGAGAGAACGTCCCGTACAACGGCGTACGGGCGGGCCATCTGGGGGACTTCCCCCAGACCCCCCGTGCCGGCGCCTGCCCGCCCGTCCCCGACCGGACACCAGGGCAGGCGCCGTCGCATGCCGTCGCACGTCCCGGAAACCGTACGAGCCCTCCCCGGCGTCCCCGTCCCCGACCGACAGGGGAGGAGCGGGACATGGCCGCGATCAGTCTGAGCAAGGTGGAGGAGACCGCGCCCGCGCTGGTCAGCCTCTACAAGAGCGCGGGGGCCTCGCTCGTCGAGCACGGCCTCGACGAGCAGCGGGCCGCCGTCTACCTCGTGCTCGACCACTCCGGCTCCATGCGGCCGTACTACCGCGACGGCAGCGTGCAGGCGCTCGCCGACCGGGTGCTCTCGCTCTCCGCGCACCTCGACGACGACGGCCGCGTCCCGGTGGTGTTCTTCTCCACGGACGTCGACGCCGTCGGCGAGATCTCCCTCGACGACCACCAGGACAGCATCCGGCGCATGGCGGCCGGCCTCGGCCACATGGGCCGCACCCACTACGAGGCCGCCATGGACGCCGTGATCGACCACTACCTCGACTGCGGCGCCACGGACCCCGCCCTGGTCGTCTTCCAGACCGACGGCGCCCCCTCCGGCAGGGCCGCCGCCGAACGCCACCTGTGCAAGGCCGCGAAGCTCCCCCTCTTCTGGCAGTTCGTCGGCTTCGGCAACGCCCGCGGCCACCAGTTCGACTTCCTGCGCAGGCTCGACGAACTGGCGGTGCCGGACAGACGCGTCGTCGACAACGCGGGCTTCTTCCCCGCCGGCCGTGATCCGCGGCGCCTGTCCGACGCCGAGCTGTACGACCGCCTCCTCGCCGAGTTCCCGCTGTGGCTGGCGGCGGCCCGGACGCAGGGCATCGTCGCCCCGGCACGGTGACGACCGCCCCGCCTACGTGTCACACTCCAGCACCGTCCGGCACAGCGCGCACCGCGCCCGCACCCGGCCACGCACCGGCACCCTGATCCGCTGATGGCAGGTCGGGCACGGGAACGACACCCGCAGCGGCTCCGGCCCCGACGACGTGAAAGAGTACGGCGCTCCCGGCGCTCCCGGCGCGGTCGGCGGCTCCCGGCCGGGCTCCTGCGCGTGCCGCCGGTCGCGGGCGTAGCGGCGCCGGCCCGCCCAGCCGGCGGCCGTCAGCGGCGGCTGCTGCGCGTCACGGCGGGCCCGGGCCAGCCCCTTCACATACGCCTCGTAGCCCTGCGGACTGGTGAACCACGTCGAGGGGTCCTCACCGAAGAACAGCGCCCGCTTGGCCAGGACGTACCCGAACTCCTCCGGCGTGAGATAGCCGAGCTTCTGCGAGGACGTGCCGTGCTCCCGGAAGGCGTCCAGCAGCAGCCAGCCGGCACCCAGGTACGTCGCCGCCGTGTCCGTGAGGATCTCGTTGTCCCGCAGACCGGGGAAGGACAGGTCCAGACGGTGCAGATAGACGTGCATCACCTCATGCGCCAGGGCCGCGCCGATGTCCCGGCGATGAGTGCGGAAACGGTCGTTGAGCTCGACGAAGTACTCCGGGCCCGACGTCAGCTCCACGTTCGCCGCGTGCTTCATCTCCCGGAAGCTGACGATCAGCCGCGCGTCCGGCAGCCCGTAGTGGCGCACCAGCTCCCGGGCCACTCGCTGGGCGCCCAGATGCAGGTCGTCGGTGTCGCAGAACGCCACGTCGGCCGGGGCCACACTGGTCGCGAACGTCTGGACGGTGTCGTACGACAGCCGTTTGTACAGCGCCGTGATCGCGGCACGCACCGTCTCCAGATGCGGGAAACCGTGCTCGACCGGTCCGTCGTCCGCCACGTCCGTACCCCCAAAGACGCCCTGAACCCTTCCACTCTATGCACAGCGGGCTCCGCACGGCGGGAACCGGGCGGTCCGGCCCCGTAAGGTGAACCCTCATGACCATCAGCAGCACCGGTACCGGCGACGTCGACCCCGCCGTCCTCAGCGAACTCGCCCGCCTGCGCGACAGCATCGACAACATCGACGCCGCCGTCGTCCACATGCTCGCCGAGCGGTTCAAGGCGACCCAGCAGGTCGGCCACCTCAAGGCCGCCCACCAGCTGCCGCCCGCCGATCCGGCCCGCGAGGCCCGTCAGATCGCCCGCCTGCGCGCACTCGCCGAGGACGCCAAACTCGACCCGGCGTTCGCCGAGAAGTTCCTCAACTTCATCATCGCCGAGGTGATCCGCCACCACGAACGCATCGCCGAGAAGTCCGCCAACGGCGACCCGGCCCCGACCAACTGACCCCGCCCCACGGCCCCGGTGACCACGGCGCCGCCCCGTCGAGCCCCGCCCCCGCACGGTGTCGGCTCCCGGCCCTGCGCGGACGCCGGCCCCGGCCCGCGCAGGGACGGGCGGCCGCTGGACCCATTGCGCGGGAACGCGCCGGGTGCCCTGCCGGGCCCCGTGCGCGCGGACGGAACCGCGCGAGCGGGGCACGTGTCGTGTCGGTTCGCCGGCGCGGGAGTGAGCCGCCCTCGGTCCCCGGATCCCCCTCGTGCCCCGGCCGAGGGATCAGGCACCATGGCGTCCATGTCCGTACTGACGCGCGACGAAGCGCAGACCCGTGCCCAGCTCCTCGACGTCCACCACTACAGCGTCGACCTCGACCTGACCCGTGGAGACGACACCTTCGACTCCCGGACCGTCATACGGTTCACCGTACGCACCGGCACCGGCCAGGACACCACGGACACCTTCGTCGAGCTCAAGCCCGCCGAACTGCGCTCCGCCACCCTCGACGGACAGCCCCTCGACCCGCACGGCCTCAGCGGCAACCGCCTGCCCCTGAAGAACCTCACCCCCGGCGAACACGAACTGCGGGTCGACGCCGCCATGCGCTACTCCCGCACCGGCGAGGGCATGCACCGCTTCACCGACCCCTCCGACGGCGAGACCTACGTCTACACCCAGCTGTTCCTCGACGACGTCCAGCGCGTCTTCGCCGCCTTCGACCAGCCCGACCTCAAAGCCGTCTTCGACCTCACCGTCACCGCACCCGACGGCTGGACCGTCCTCGCCAACGGCGTCACCGAGCACACAGGGGACGGCGTCTGGAAGGCCGCCACCACCCCGCTCATCTCCACCTACCTCGTCGCCGTCGCCGCCGGCCCCTGGCACTCCGTGCGCACCGAACACCGCGGCCTGCCCTTCGCCATCCACTGCCGCCGCTCCCTCGCCCCCCACCTCGACGCCGACGCCGACGAGATCCTCGACGTCACCCGCGCCTGCTTCGACCGCTACCACGAGAAGTTCGAGCAGCCCTACCCGTTCGACTCCTACGACCAGGCGTTCGTCCCCGAGTTCAACGCCGGCGCCATGGAGAACCCCGGACTGGTCACCTTCCGCGACGAGTTCGTCTTCCGCTCCGCCGTCACCGACACCCAGCGGCAGACCCGCGCCATGGTCATCGCCCACGAGATGGCCCACATGTGGTTCGGCGACCTCGTCACCCTGCGCTGGTGGGACGACATCTGGCTGAACGAGTCCTTCGCCGAGTACATGGGCTACCAGACCGCCGCCGAGGCGACCCGCTTCACCGACACCTGGACCGAGTTCGGCGTCTCCCGCAAGGCCTGGGGCTACGACGCCGACCAGCGCCCCTCCACCCATCCCGTCGCCCCCGAGAGCGTCGAGGACACCGCCTCCGCCCTCCTCAACTTCGACGGCATCTCCTACGCCAAGGGCGCCTCCGCCCTGCGCCAGCTCGTCGCCTGGCTCGGCGAGAAGGACTTCCTGGCCGGCATCAACATCCACTTCGACAGGCACAAGTTCGCCAACGCCTCCCTCGCCGACTTCATCGACTCCCTCGCCGCCGCCACCGACCGCGACGTCCACGCCTGGGCCGACGCCTGGCTGCGCACCACCGGCGTCGACACCCTCACCGCGTCCACCGACGCCCGCCCCGGCACGTGGTCCCTCACCCTCGGCCGCGACGGCAGCCGCCCCCACCGCGTCACCATCGGCGTCTACGACCGCGACCTCGCCGACGGCCGCACCCTGACCCTGCGGGAACGCTACGAGACCGACGCACCGCACGAAACCGCACCCGAACCCCGCCCCGGCATCCGCCCCGCACTGGTCGTCCCCAACGACCTCGACCTGACCTACGCCAAGGTCCGCCTCGACGACACCTCCCTGGAAACCGCCCTGCGCGGCCTGTCCGGCATCCCCGACGCACTCACCCGCGCGGTCGTGTGGAACACGCTGCGCGACATGGTCCGCGACGGTGAACTCGCCCCCGCCGACCACCTGGCGACCGCCGCGGCCCACCTGCCGGAGGAGACCGACCTCGCCCTCGTCCAGGGCGTCCTCGCCTTCGCCCGCACCCACATCGCCGACCGCTACCTCGCCCCCGACCAGCGGCCCACCGCCCTCGCCACCCTCACCGACCTGTGCCGCGACCTCATCCGCCGCACCGAGGACGGCGACAACCCCGGCCTGCGCCTCATCGCCGTACGCCACTTCATCGACAGCGCCGCCCACCCTGACACCATCGCCTCCTGGCTCGCCGACGGCACCGTCCCCGGCGGCCCCGAACTCGACCCCGAACTGCGCTGGCGCATCCTCGCCCGCCTCGCCGTCCTCGGCGCCACCGACGAGACCGCCATCGCCGCCGAACTCCAGCGCGACCCCTCCGCCACCGGCCAGGAAGGCGCCGCCCGCTGCCGCGCCGCCCTGCCCGACCCCGACGCCAAACACGCCGCCTGGCAGGCGATGTTCGCCTCCGACGACCTGTCCAACTACCTGTTCACCGCCACCGCCCAGGGCTTCTGGCAGCCCGAACAGGCCGACCTCGTCCAGGACTACGTGGCCCGCTTCTACGAGGACGCCGTCGCCGTCGCCGCCCGCCGCGGCCCCGCCATCGCCCGCGCCGCCGGCCACTGGGGCTTCCCCGCCCACGCCGTGGACACCGACCACCTCCGTCTCGGCCAGGCCTGCCTGCGCGACGCCGACCCCGTTCCGGCCCTGCGCCGCACCCTCGTCGACCAACTCGACGACCTCGCACGCGCACTGCGCGTCCGCACCGCGTAGACACCCGCGAGGCCCAGCCCCCAGGGGAGGGGCCCGACCGAAGGCCCCAGGTGTGCGGGCCGAGCCACGACCCGGCCCGCACACCTCACGCGGCCCGTGCCG
>NZ_JBEXZD010000017.1:25348-65953 GCF_040628575.1 Streptomyces sp. NPDC006393 | reverse complement strand
TCACGTGGCCTGTGCCGCACGTGGCCTGTGCCGCACGTGGCCTGTGCCGCACGTGGCCTGTGCCGCACGTGGCCTGTGCCGCACGTGGCCTGTGCCGCACGTGGCCTGTGCCTCACGCGGCCCGCACCCCACCGGGCCCCGCCCACCTCACCCGGCCCCGACGTGTCGGCCCCCGCACCCCACCACGCCAACACGTTCTGCCCGCACGGCAGTACCCACTTTCGGGTTCCCCCCGCACGGCATTCCGGGCGCGTCGGACTCCAGGCGTACAAGCTGGACCCCCCAGGCCCCGCGCCCCGGAGGACAGCCGATGAGTACGCCGCCCCCACCCCCGTCCCCAGCGCGCCTCGCCTCCGGCGCCGAAGGCCCCGACGCCCTGCGCCCGCTGCTCGACACCGTCCTCGACGCCCTGCACAGCGGCCGTCAGGCCCGCGGAGGACCACTGCCCGTCGGCGGCCCCGACACCGTCACCGCCAAGTTGCGCGCCGCCGTCGGCGACGTCCTGCCCGAGCACGGCGACCCCGACGCTCTGCGCACCCTCGTCCACGCCCTCGCCGAAGGCGCGGCCGACCCCGCCGACCCCCTGTGCGCCGCCCACCTGCACTGCCCGCCCCTCGCCGTCGCCGCCGCGGCCGACCTCGCCGCCAGTGCCCTCAACCCCTCACTCGACTCCTGGGACCAGGCCCCCGCTGCCTCCGCACTCGAAGCCCTCGTCACCCGCGAACTCGCCCACACCACCGGCCTCGCCGATGCCCTCGTCACCACCGGCGGCACCGAGTCCAATCAACTCGCCCTGCTCCTCGCCCGCGAAACCCGCCCCGGCGGCGTCCGCCTCGTCTGCGGCGCCAACGCCCACCACTCCCTGCCCCGCGCCGCCTGGCTGCTCGGTCTGCCCGAACCCGTCGTCGTCCCCGCCCCCGCCGGCACCCTCGACCCCGCCGCCCTCCACCAAGCCCTCACCGACCTCGCCGGCCCCCACGGCGCCGGCAGCCCCCGCACCCCCCTCGTCGTGGCCGCCACCGCGGGCACCACCGACGCCGGCCTCATCGACCCCCTCCCCGAGATCGCCGGACTCTGCGCCGCCCACGGCGCCCGCCTCCACATCGACGCAGCCCACGGCGGAGGCCTCCTGTTCAGCGACCGCCACCGCGACAAACTCACCGGCCTAGAAGCCGCCCACACCATCACCCTCGACCTGCACAAACTCGGCTGGCAACCCGTCCCTGCCGGACTCCTCGCCGTCCGCCACCCCCGCGACCTCACCGCCCTGCACCACCACGCCGACTACCTCAACGCCGACGACGACACCGAAGCAGGCATCCCCGACCTGCTCGGCCGCTCCCTGCGCACCACCCGCCGACCCGACATCCTCAAGATCGCCGTCACCCTCAAGACCCTCGGCCGCAGCGGCCTCGGCGCCCTCGTCGACCAGGTCTGCGCCCGCGCCCGCGAACTCGCCGACCTCATCCACGCCCACCCCGGCCTCGAGCTCTACGACCGGCCCACCATCAGCACCGTCCTCTTCCGGCCCACCGGCGCCACCGACGACACCGTCGCCGCCGTCCGCCGCACCCTCCTCACCGACGGCCGCGCCGTCCTCGGCCGCGCCCGCCTCGACGACCGGCTCTGGCTCAAGGCCACCCTCCTCAACCCCCAGACCCGGCCCGAAGACCTGGCCACCCTCCTGAAACTGGTGGAAGGAAACACCCCCGCATGAACCCCCCGAACGACCTGACCCGCCCGAACCACCTCAACCCCCGGAACCACCTCAACCCCCCGAACCACCTCAACCCCCCGAACCACCTGAGCCACCCCACCCCCCGAACCCCCCACGACCTCGTCGGCATCGGCATCGGCCCCTTCAACCTCTCCCTCGCCGCCCTCGCCCACCCCCTCACCCACCTCGACACCGCCTTCTACGAACAACGCCCCCGCTTCCACTGGCACCCCGGCCTGCTCATCGACGACGCCCGCGTCCAGGTCCCCTTCCTCGCCGACCTCACCACCCTCGTCGACCCCACCAGCCAGTGGACCTTCCTCAACTACCTCAAGACCCGCGAACGGCTCTTCCCCTTCTACTTCGCCGAACACCTCCACATCCGGCGCACCGAATACGACGCCTACTGCCGCTGGGTCAGCGACAACCTCCCCACCGTCCACTTCGGCCACCAGGTCGACGCCGTCCGCTGGAACCCCGAACACCGCCTCTTCGAGATCGACTACACCCAACTCGACACCGACGGCGAAGCCGAAGCACTCGGTCGCACCTACACCCGCAACATCGTCCTCGGCATCGGCACCCAACCCCACATCCCCGACGCCCTCAAACCCCTCGCCGACGCCCCCGGCGCCCCCGTCATCCACGCCGCCGACTACCTCGACCACCGCGACACCCTGCTCACCGCCGCACACATCACCGTCGTCGGCACCGGACAGTCGGGCGCCGAGATCTTCCTCGACCTGCTCCGCCACCGCCCCACCGGCCACGAAGGACTCCACTGGATCGGCCGCACCGAGGCCTTCGCCCCCATGGAGTACTCCAAACTCGGCCTCGAACACTTCACCCCCGACTACACCCACTACTTCCACGCCCTGCCCGAACCCGTCCGCGACCGGCTCCTGCCCGCCCAGTGGCAACTCCACAGAGCCGTCGACGCCACCACCCTCGCCGCCATCCACGACGAGCTCTACCACCGCACCCTGCACGGCGGCTGGCCCGACACCGTCCTCACCCCCGGCGTCCGCGTCCGCACCGCCGGCCGCGTCGCCGGCACCAAGATCGAACTCCACCTCGAACACACCCAGCAGGCCACCCGCACCCGCCTCACCACCGACGCCGTCGTCCTCGCCACCGGACACCGCCCCCGCCCCCTCACCCCCCTCCTCGCCGGCCTCGACCCCTACCTGCGCCGCGACAGCGCCGAACGCCCCCGCATCGACGACCAGTACCGCCTCGTCCTCGACCCCTCCATCACCGCCACCGGCTGCCACGCCTACGTCCAGAACGCCGAACTCCACACCCACGGCATCGGCACCCCCGACCTCGGGCTCGCCGCCTGGCGCAGCGCCACCATCCTCAACGCGATCACCGGCACCGACCCCTACCCGCTGCCCACCCGCACCGCCTTCACCACCTTCGGCCTCACACAGCAACGGCCCCAGATCCCGCCCGTGCGCCAGATCAGGACACTGACACCCCTGGCAGACGGAATCTGAGGCCGTCCCCACCCAACCGAACCGCTAGAACACCGGCGTACCGTTCCGCGTCAGCCGCCAGTCCACCGAAGCGAAGTCCTTCGGATCCAGCTCACCCTTCGCCGTCACCCACTCGGCGATCCGGGTACGGATCTCCGTCGACTCCGACCACAACTCCTTCGCCGACGCCACGAACGGGAACGCCCCACCGCCATTGGCACGGTAGTTGTTCACCGCCAGCACGAACTGCTGCGCGTCGTCCAGCGCCGCCCCGCCGAACGTCAGGTTCCTGATCCGCGAACCGACCGGCTGGGCCACGTCGATGTCGTACCGCAGACCTGACACATAGTCGTAGTTGTAGTCCGGACGCCCGCCCGCGTTCGTCAGCTTGTCCACGTCGACCGCCGCGTCCGCCGCCGTCTGCACGTAGTACCCGGCGGAGTACTCCAGGTACGCACGCACCTGGGCACCCGTCATCAGCTTCGCGACCAGCGTGTTGTCGTACACGTACAGACCCGACAGATCCCGGATCGTCACATCGCCGGCCGGGATCTCGGACGTCCGCGAGAACGGCGAGGCCTGCGCGATCACCGGCAGCGAGGCGTACTCGGTGCCGGCCAGCGCCGCCTTCACCACGTCCTCCTGCACCTTGGTGATCAGATCGATGATCGGCGCGTCCTTGTACCGGGCCTCCACCGTCGTCAGCGTCTGAGTCGCCCGGCCGACCACCTGGTTTACGTACGCCACGACTTTCTCGTGCTCGTCGTCCAGCAGCTTCGTGATCGCCGGATCGTCGGCCACCGAGTTGGAGTTGCGCAGCGACGCCGCCACCGACTCCACCTCCCAGCGGCCCTTGACGAACACCAGCTCGATGTCGAACAGCGACAGCCGCTCCGCGAAGCACAACGGCTCCGACAGCACCACCGTCTTCCCGGTCTCCTCGTTGACGACCTTCAGCTCCGGAATCTCCAGATGCGCGTGACCCACCAGGATGGCGTCGATCCCCGGCACCTGCCGGGCCACGTTCGCCGCCGCGTCCTCCACATACGGCAACTGGTCACCGTACGACGACTGACCCGACGTACCCGAATGCGCGGACACGATCACCACGTCCGCACCCATCGAACGCAGCTTCGGCACCCACTTCGCCGCCTGCTCCTCCAGCCCCGGGAACGTCAACTTCCCCTGTACATACGCCTTGTCCCAGATCGCGATGCCCGGATTGGTCAGGCCCAGCACCGCCACCTTCACCGGCGGCGCACCGTGCGGACGGAACTCCTTGATGAAGTACGGCGCGAACGCCGGCCGCTGCGTCTTCGCGTCCAGCGCGTTCGCACCCAGCAGCGGGAAGTCGCACTGCTGCTCGAACTTCCGCAGCGTCTCGATGCCGTAGTTGAACTCGTGGTTGCCCAGCGCCGCCGCGTCGTACCCGATCGCGTTCATCGCCTGCGCCATCGGGTGCACCGGACCACCCGTGGCCGTGATCGGATCCACCTTGGCGTAGTAGTACGTCAACGGCGTGCCCTGGATCGTGTCACCCGCGTCCAGCAGCAGCGTGTTGCGACGGCCCTTCTCCTCACGGACCTGGTTCACCAGCGTCGAGATCCGCGCCAGACCCTGTGCGTTGCCCGCCTTGTCGGCGTACTCGGCGTCCTTGAAATAGTCCCAGTTGAAGACGTGCCCGTGCAGATCCGTCGTGCCCATCACGGTCAGCGAGTACCGCTTGGGATGCCTGCCCGGACCATGCGCCGCCGCGGAATCCGTCGAGGCCTCCGCGGCGTGCGCCGCCGGAGCCGCCGCCGCACCCGCCAGCGCCACCCCCGCCCCCGTCGCGGCCGACTTCTTCAGGAACTTCCGGCGGTCCAACGCCATGCTGGCTCTCCTCGCGAGAAGGGGCAAAAGGTTTCACAACGCGCGTAGATGCGCCCGCACAAACACACGGACGCGCGTAGATTCTGACCGGAGCACGGTGAACGGAACAGCCCCTGGACATTGCGATCTGATGACCGACACCGACATGCAATCAGATGAGCGCCACCCCGCACAGTTCAACAAGTGTCAATGACGGTTCACCCAAAGGCCGTTGAGTGGTCACGTCACACCAAGTCTCTACCGACCGGTAAGGCCTAGGCTCGATACCATGCGCCGAGCAAAGATCGTCTGTACATTGGGGCCCGCCACAGCCACGTACGACCAGATCAAGGCACTGGTCGACGCCGGAATGGACGTCGCCCGCCTCAACCTCAGCCACGGCCGACACGCCGAACACGAGGAGCTCTACCAGCACGTACGCACAGCCGCCGACGAAACCGGCCGCAGCGTCGGAGTCCTCGCCGACCTTCAAGGCCCGAAGATCCGCCTCGGCCGCTTCCACGAAGGACCCGTACTCCTCGAACGCGGCGACACCTTCACCATCACCGTCGAAGAAGGCGTCGAAGGCGACCGCCACATCTGCGGCACCACCTACGCCGGCCTCGCCGACGACGTCACCCCCGGCGAACGCATCCTCGTCGACGACGGCCGCGTCGCCCTCAAGGTCACCGCCGTCGACGGCCCCCGCGTCCACACCCAAGTCGTCGAGGCCGGCATGGTCTCCGACCACAAGGGCCTCAACCTCCCCGGAGTCGCCCTCTCCGTCCCCGCCCTCTCCAAGAAGGACGAGGACGACCTCCGCTGGGCCCTGCACACCGGCTTCGACGTCATCGCCCTCTCCTTCGTCCGCAGCGGCCGCGACATCCTCGACGTCCACCGCATCATGGACGACGAGGGCCGCCGCCTCCCCGTCATCGCCAAGATCGAGAAACCCCAGGCCGTCGAGGCCATAGACGACATCGTCGCCGCCTTCGACGGCATCATGGTCGCGCGCGGCGACCTGGGCGTCGAAATGCCCCTCGAACAGGTCCCCATCGTCCAGAAGCGAGCGATCAAACTGGCCAAACGCAACGCCAAACCGGTGATCGTCGCCACCCAGATGCTCGACTCCATGATCGACAACGCCCGCCCCACCAGGGCGGAGGCATCGGACGTGGCCAACGCCGTCATCGACGGCACCGACGCGGTGATGCTCTCGGGGGAGACCAGCGTCGGCAACTACCCCGTCCAGACGGTCCGCACCATGGCGAAGATCGTCGCGGCGGCGGAGGAGGACATCCTGGCGAAAGGCCTGCCACCCCTCACCGAACGCAACAAACCCCGCACCCGGGGCGGCGCCGTCGCCCGCGCCGCCGCCGAGATCGGCGACTTCCTCGGCGCCAAGTTCCTGGTCGCCTTCACCCAGTCCGGCGACACCGCCCGCCGCCTCTCCCGCTACCGCTCACCCATCCCCCTGCTGGCCTTCACCCCGGAACCGGCCACCCGCTCCCAGCTCAGCATGTCCTGGGGCGTGGAAACGTTCCTGGGTCCCCACGTCGACTCCACGGACGCGATGGTCGCCCAGGTGGACGAGCTGCTCCTGAAGTACGGCCGCTGCGAGCGGGGCGACGCGGTGGTGATCACGGCGGGGTCCCCTCCGGGGATCCCGGGCGCGACGAACATGGTCCGCGTCCACCACATCGGGGAGGACGACAGTCCCAAGTAGGGGGCTTCAGTATTTGGGGCCTACGTGGGCGTCCATGAGGGCTACGGAGGCCTTCTTGGCGACGGAGATGTTGTACGGGTTGCCGTTGCGGGTGCAGTGCGTCCACGCGATGCCGAGCTTGTCGAGGGTGTTGGTGTAGAGCTGTCGGATGTCGTCGGACACGTTGGTGAAGAAGTACCTGGGATATTCGTAACGCTTGCGCTCACCGCCGACGAGGCGAGTCGTCCAGTTGGTGAAACGGCAGCCGTCCGAGTGAATAAGACCCCGGATGAGCTCCCAGGGGTGCTCGTCGACGATCTCCTGCTGCCAGGGTTCGAGGGCGATGTGACGCTCGTGCTTCTTGCCGGGACCGTGTTGTGGGAACAAGCAGACCCAGTGCTGCGTGTAGGACTTGACGTCGACGCAGCCTGTGCGTTGTAGACGGCTCACGTTGGGCCAGGGCAGGACCTTGCGCATGGCGTCTTCGGCGGCTTCGACGAGCCCTGGCCATGAAGCCGTACATGTGACCATGAGGTAGCGCTGCTTGGGCTTGCAGATGATGTAGCCGTCGCCCAGGTACAGGCCCAGCAGGTAGGCGTACGCGGCGGGATCTCCAGGCGACTCGGGCGTCTTTTGGCACCGGACGCAGAGTGGGGTTCGTGATACGGGTTCCAGCCGACTCAGCCAGCACGTGATCGCGTGCCGAGAGATGCCCATCTCTTTGCTGACCGAGTTCAGGCTGCGGCCTTGCGCCACCAGTGCAACGGCTCGCTTACGTGTGCTGAGGTCGTACATGTGCACACTCTGTGAGAGTGGTCGTGTCGACACACAGCGAAAAGCGGAAGTTCACCGGTACGTGAACATCCGCTTCAGATTGTGACCTTGGGATCGATGGAAAAGTACCCCGGGTCGGATTCGAACCGACGCTGGATGGTGTTTGAGACCATTGCCTCTACCGCTGGGCTACCGGGGCGCCCTTCAAAATGAAGATCGACGGTCACCCGCCGTGCCCCCACCTTACCGCAGCTAGGTAGGCTCTTGGCAGCAGGATCTGCCTCCCCCGAAACAAGGAGCGCCCCCGTGACCGCCCCCGAGTCGCCCCAGCCCGTAGACGTGCCCGACGACGACAAGTCGCACGTGCCTCCGCTGACGACGCGTGTCGTCATCGCGGAGGACGAGGCGCTGATCCGGCTGGATCTCAAAGAGATGCTGGAGGAGGAGGGGTACTCCGTCGTCGGTGAGGCCGGGGATGGTGAGCGGGCGGTGGAGCTGGCTCGGGAGCACCGGCCTGATCTGGTGATTCTTGATGTGAAGATGCCGAAGCTGGATGGCATCTCGGCGGCGGAGAAGATCGCTGAGGAGCGGATCGCGCCGGTGTTGATGCTGACGGCGTTCTCGCAGCGTGATCTGGTGGAGCGGGCTCGGGACGCGGGTGCGATGGCGTACCTGGTGAAGCCGTTCAGCAAGAGTGATGTGGTTCCGGCGATCGAGATGGCCGTGTCGCGGTTCACGGAGCTGAAGGAGCTGGAGAAGGAGGTCGCGGACCTCTCTCAGCGTCTGGAGACGCGGAAGCTGGTGGATCGTGCGAAGTCGATCCTGCAGACGGAGTACGGGCTGACGGAGCCGGCGGCGTTCCGCTGGATCCAGAAGACGTCGATGGATCGTCGTATGTCGATGCAGCAGGTGGCGGAGGCGGTCATTCAGGACAGCGAGGAGAAGAAGGCGGCGAAGGGCTGGAAGTCCGAGAAGGGCTGAGCGCGCCCGTCTTCTTCGATGTGTGCGGCGAGGCCCGCACCCCTTCACTGGGGTGCGGGCCTCGTTGTCGTTGTGCGGTGTGGTGCTAGTCCTCGCCGAGGTAGGCCTTGCGGACGGATTCGTCGTGGAGGAGTTCCTGTCCGCTGCCGGAGAGGACGATGTTGCCGACCTCCATGACGTGGCCCTGGTCGGCGAGGGAGAGTGCCGCCTGGGCGTTCTGTTCGACGAGCAGGATGGTGGTGCCCTGGGACTTGAGTTCCGAGATGGTGGCCATGATCTTCTGCATCATGATCGGCGAGAGGCCCATGGAGGGTTCGTCGAGCATGAGGAGTTTGGGCTGGGACATGAGGGCGCGGCCCATGGCGAGCATTTGCTGTTCGCCGCCGGAGAGGGTGCCCGCGGCCTGCTTTCTGCGTTCCCCGAGGATGGGGAAGAGGTCGTAGGCGCGCTGGATGTCCTTTTCGATGCCTTCCCTGTCCTTGCGGAGGAAGGCGCCGAGCTGGAGGTTCTCGGCGATGGTCAGGCGCGGGAAGATGTGCCGGCCTTCGGGGGAGTGGGCGAGTCCGAGGGCGACGATCTTGTGGGCGGGGACGCCGGTGAGTGGCTTGCCGTCGAAGACGATCTTGCCGGATGTGGGCTTGAGCAGGCCTGAGAGGGTGCGCAGGGTGGTCGTCTTGCCGGCGCCGTTGGTGCCGATGAGGGTGACGACCTGGCCGGCTTCGACGCTGAACGAGATGCCTTTGACGGCTTCGATCTTGCCGTAGGCGACCCTGAGGTCCTCGACCTCCAGCAGTGCGGTCACTGGGCCTCTCCCTTGGTGGTGCTGTCGTTCTCCTCGCCGGTGCTGTCGGCGTCGCCCGTGTCGTCCGTGCCGGCGGGGCGGTCCGCTTCGCCGCCGCTGTCGGAGTCGGCGGTGTCGTCCGCGTGGCCGCTGTCGTCCGCGCCCGCGGTGTTGTCCGCGTCGGCGGTCTCGGCTGCGGCCTCCGCGGCCTCGACCTCGGCCGCTTCCGCTTCGCCGGGGTCGCCCTCGAAGGGTTCGCCCAGGTAGGCGGCGACGACGCGTTCGTCGGCCTGGACGACGTCGGAGGTGCCCTCGACGAGCTTCTCGCCCTGGACGAGGACGGCGACGCGGTCGCACAGGTTGAAGATGAAGCGCATGTCGTGCTCGATGACGAGCACGGCGATGCCCTTGTCGCGGATGGCGAAGACGAGTTCCTCGGTGGTCCGGGTCTCCTGCGGGTTCATGCCGGCGGTCGGTTCGTCGAGCAGGAGCAGGCCGGGTTCGCTGGCGAGGGCTCGGGCGATTTCCAGCTTGCGCTGCTCGCCGTAGGGCAGGTTGCGGGCGAGGTGGTCGCGTTTGGCGGCGAGGCCGACGAACTCGAGGAGTTCCATGGCTTTCGTCTCGGAGGCCTTCTCGGCCTTGCGGAAGCCGGGGCCGCGCAGCAGTGCGGACCACAGGCCTTCCTTGGTCCGGGTGTGGCGGCCGACGAGGACGTTCTCCAGCACGGTCATGTTGGCGAACAGCCGGATGTTCTGGAAGGTGCGGGCGATGCCGGCCTGGGTGACCAGGTGCGGTTTGGGCGGCAGCACTTTGCCCTGGTAGGCGACGGTGCCCTCGGTGGGGACGTACAGGCCGGTGAGGCAGTTGAAGAAGGTGGTCTTGCCGGCGCCGTTCGGGCCGATGAGGCCGACGATCTCGCCGCTGTTGACCGTGAAGTCGACGGATCGGACGGCGGTGAGGCCGCCGAAGCGCATGGTGACGTCACGGGCTTCGAGTACAGGTGTCGTCATGGTGTCTTACGCCCCTGCCTTGGTGACGGCCGGTTCGTCGGTCAGCGTCTTCTGTTCTGGTAGGTCGAGTTGGTCGCTCTCGTGGAACTCGAGCTGGCGGCGGCGGTTGGCGATGATGCCTTCCGGCCGGAAGCGCATGAGCAGCACGAGTGCGATGCCGAAGGCGAAGAGCTCGTAGTTCTGGAGGAACTGGAGCTTTTCGGGGACCAGGTAGAGGACGCTGGCGCCGAGCAGGGGGCCGCTGACGGTGCCCATGCCGCCGAGGACGACGGCGGCGAGGAGGAAGGCGGAGTTGGGCGGGGCGGCGCCGGCGAACTGGTAGGGCTGGGGGTTGACGCTGTAGTTGACGTGGGCCATGACGCTGCCGGCGAGGCCCGCGAGGGAGGCGCCGAGGGCGAAGGCGATGAGTTTGACGCGGAAGCCGTTGATGCCCATGGCGGTGGCGGCGGTCTCGTCCTCGCGGATGGCGATCCAGGAGCGGCCGATGCGGGAGTCGGCGGCGCGGGTGAAGACGAGGACGACGATGGCCGTGACGATGAGCATCAGGAACAGGTAGTTGGCGAATCGGCCGAGGGTGAATCCGCCGATGTCGTGTGCTTCGCCCAGGTGGAATCCGAGGATGTCGAGGTCGGGGATCTGGGTGATGCCGTTGGGGCCGCGGGTGATGTTGGGTCCGGAGTCGCCGTCGAGGTTGTTGACGGTGATGCGGAAGATCTCACCGAAGCCGAGGGTGACGATGGCGAGGTAGTCGCCGCGCAGTCGCAGGGTGGGTGCGCCGATGAGTACGCCGAAGACGAGTGAGGCGGCCATGCCGGTGAGGGCGGCGGCCCAGAAGGGGAAGTGGACGCCGGAGAACCGGGAGTACTCGGAGCCGGAGACGAGGGCGGCGGCGTAGGCGCCGACGCCGAGGAAGGCGACGTAGCCGAGGTCGAGGAGGCCGGTGAGGCCGACGACGATGTTCAGGCCGAGGGCGACGGTGGCGAAGATGAGGATGTTGACGCCGACGTTGGCGTTGTGGTCGTCGCTCTGGGTGAAGGGGAAGATCACGGCGGCGACGAAGGCGAGGGCCGCGGCGAAGCCCTTGTGCTGTGCGGAGATCGTCGCGTAGCGGTCGACGAGGCCGGTGTGGATGAGTCCCCAGGCGGCGAAGACGACGAGCAGCAGGTAGCCGATGAAGGTTTCGCTGGCGTCGTTGTCGATGCCGATGCCGTAGGTGAAGGCGATCAGGGCGATCGCGGTGCCGGCGGTGATGATGCCGCGTTCGGCGATCGGGCTGATGCCGCGGGGGCGGGGCTGCTGGGGCTTGGTGAGGTAGCCGCGCAGGCCGGTGCCGGGGGCCGGGTGGGGCAGGGCGAGGGCGCCGAGGACGGGGAGTGCTGAGGCCGCCATGGCCACGTAGGCGCCGGGGTCGAGGTTGACCAGGCCGCCGAGGTCGACGGCGATGGCGATGCCGGTGAACCAGCAGACGGTGAACGCCGACATGGCGGTGAGGAGCACCGGCGAGGAGGCGTTCGACGGGTTCAGCCAGCGCAGCCCTTTCACGTTCCACTGGTTGAGTGCGAACAGCAGGGTGAGGACGCCGGCCACGAGGGCGAGGATCTGCAGGCCCGCGGGGTAGCCGTAGACGGTGAGGTCGCCGGGGAATTCGGACGTCCAGGTCCAGCTGAGGAAGGTGCTGGCGACGGTGGCGACGGCGCCGGCGGCGATGAGCGGGCGGGCGAGGGCGGCCGGCAGCGGGATGGGTCCGCGTCCGGTGCCGGCGGGGGTCTTGGTGGTGTCGGTCATGCTGTTCACGCCCTGTCCGCGACGCGTTCACCGAGCAGGCCTTGTGGCCTGAAGAGGAGTACGAGGATGAGGAGGACGAAGGCCCATACGGCGGCCCAGCCGCCGCCGCCGAGCTGCTGCATGCCGGGGATGTCGGCGATGTAGGCGGTGGCCATGGCCTCGGCGACGCCGAGGACGAGGCCGCCGAGCATGGCGCCGTAGATGTTGCCGATGCCGCCGAGGACGGCCGCGGTGAACGCCTTCAGGCCGGCGATGAAGCCCATGTCGTAGGAGACGGAGCCGTACTTGAGGCCGTAGGAGACGCCGGCGACGGCGGCGAAGAAGCCGCCGATGGCGAAAGCGATGACGATGATGCGGTTGGTGTCGATGCCCATCAGCTGGGCGGTGTCCGGGTCCTGGGCGGTGGCCTGCATGGCGCGGCCGGTGCGGGAGAGGCGGACGAAGAAGGCGAGGACGGCCATGCACACCGGGGCGGCGATGATCAGGAAGACGTCGCCGCTCTGCACGGTGACGGAGCCGATGTGCAGGGGGCCGAACGGCAGTTGCGGGAAGACGCGGGCCGACTTGGCGTCGCCGCCGACCTTGTACCAGTTGAAGACGGCCTGCTGGAGCGCGAGGGAGAGACCGATCGCGGTGATCAGCGGGGCGAGGCGTGGTGCGCCGCGCAGTGGCCGGTAGGCGAAGCGCTCGGCGCCGACGGCGATGAGCACGGCGACCAGTGCGCCGCCGATGAGCATCGCCGGCAGGGCTATCCACATGGATATGCCGTCCGGCAGGACGAGGTAGACCGTGAGGGCTCCGAAGCCTCCGGTCATGAAGATCTCGCCGTGGGCGAAGTTGATGAGCTGGACGATGCCGTAGACCATCGTGTAGCCGATGGCTATCAGCCCGTACATCGAGCCGAGGAACAGCCCGTTGGCCAGCTGCTGCGGCAGGGTGTTCACCGCATGGCCTCCATGTGGTGGGGAGAGTCAAGGGGGGCGTAGAAGGCGGGCCGCGCGGTGACGGTGGTCTGCGCCGCGCGGCCCTGGTGGTGCGGAGTGTCCGGCTTGGTTACTTCGGGGTGGCGATGCCGCTCTTGACGGACTTCCATTCACCGTTGGTGACCTGGTAGACGGTCAGCTGCTTGTTGGTGGTGTCGCCGTACTCGTCGAAGGAGATCTTGCCGGAGAGGCCGTCGAAGGAGGACTTCTGGACGCCGTCGACGACCTGCTGGCGGGCGTCGGCGGGGATCTTGCCGTCCTTCACGACCTGGCCGACGGCCTTGATGATGGCGGTGGTGGCGTCGTAGGCGTAGGAGCCGTAGGTGCCGTAGTCGCCGGGGTACTTCTTGGCCTTGTAGGTGGCCACGAAGTCCTTGGCGGCGGGCAGGGTGTCGACGGGGACGCCGATGGAGGTGACGAGGTCGCCCTCGGCGGCCTTGCCGGCGGTCTTGATGTAGGTCGGGGTGAACATGCCGTCGCCGCCGAACAGCGGGATCTTGGCTCCGGCGTCCTTGAGCTGCTTGGTCAGGACCTGGGACTCGTCGTACTGGCCGCCGTAGTAGAGGATGTCGGCGCCCGAGTTCTTGATCTTGGTGACGAGCGTGGAGAAGTCGCGGTCGCCGGTGTTGACGTGGTCGGTGCCGATGACCTTGCCGCCCTGCTTGACGAACTGCTCCTTGAAGATCTTGGAGAGTCCGGCGCCGTAGGTCTGCTTGTCGTCGACGACGAAGGCCTTCTTCTTGTGGATGCCGTTGTAGGCGTAGTCCGCGGCGTAGGCGCCCTGGAGCGCGTCGGTGGTGGCGGTGCGGAAGTACGTCTTGAACGGGCGGGACTTGCTGGTCTGCCAGTTCTTGCCCTGGGTCAGCTCGGGGGCGGTGTTGGAGGGGGAGATCTGCACCAGGTTGGCGGTGGCGAAGACCTGCTGCATCTGGGTGGCCACACCGGAGTTGAGGGGGCCGACGACGCCGAGGACGCTCTTGTCGGAGACGAGCTGGGTGGCGTTCTGCTGGCCGGTGGCCGGGATCGCCTTGTCGTCCAGCGCCTTGAGTTTGAAGGTGACGCCGGGGACGGCCTTGTTCTTGTTGGCGTCGTCGACGGCGATCTGCGCGCCGTACTGAATGCCGAGACCCGTCGCGGAGTTCTGGCCGGTCAGCGGGGCGTCGACGCCGATCGTGACCGTCACGTTGCCGCTGTCGCCGCCCTTGCTGTCGTCATTGCGGGAGCCGCAGGCGGTGAGAGTCAGAGCTCCGGTGGTCAGAACGGAGGTAAGAATCACCAGAGAACGCTGTCGCACAATCGATCCTTTCCGCAGGCACGTCCGCCCCTACTGCGGGGAACGGCGGGTGCCGCGCCGGTACCGAACTCCCGTTGGAGCGGTGACTGGCCGTGACTCTAAGCGTGTGTGGGGAACGTGGAGGAGTGCTTGACCAAGGCTGTGACGCTCTTGTTATGACACGAGGTAATGCAGAGCGGTACAGGGTGGGGGGAAGAGCTGAATTCAGGCCGATTCGCCCCGTCCGCATTGTGAGAATCCGCAGGACCCGCCGTGATCCGATCAGGCGTCTCAGGGGTTTTGGTGATTACGCGGCTTTGTTGCCGCGGGCGCCTTTCGGGGCCGGTGAAGGGTGCTGTGCGCAGGGGGTGGCGGCAGTGAAAGAGTGAATGTGTATTGCACGCGTATTACATAGAGTTACCGCGAAGCAAAGGATTCGCGACTCAGGCGCTTTTCCGCATTCCGGCCATGGGTGATGGTGTGGTGATTTGCCGGAAGAATGCGCCTATGCCGCGAAAGGGTGCGCATGTGTACGCGGGCGCGGCCATGTCCGTGCCTACCTGACAGGCCGTCAACTCGCTGGTGTGGGTGGCCCGGTGAGGGTCGCCGCGAGAGGGCGGACCCCGGCGGGGCTCGACGGCCCCGCCGGGGTGGGGGCGTCAGGCGCCGGTGTTCGGCAGCTGCGCCTCGTCGCTCTTGGGGATGTCGCGCAGCAGGCAGGTCAGGCGGGCGCTGCACACGCGGCGTCCCTGCTCGTCACTGATCACGATCTCGTACGTGGCCGTCGAGCGTCCCCGGTGCACGGGTGTGGCGACACCGGTGACGAGGCCCGAGCGCACCCCGCGGTGGTGCGTGCAGTTGAGGTCCACGCCGACCGCGATCTTCGAGGTGCCGCCGTGCAGCATGGAGCCGACCGAGCCCAGTGTCTCGGCCAGCACGGCGGAGGCGCCGCCGTGCAGCAGCCCGTACGGCTGGGTGTTGCCCTCCACCGGCATGGTCCCGACGACCCGCTCCGCCGACGCCTCCAGGATCTGCACGCCCATCCGTGTCCCGAGGTGCCCCGCCGAGAACAGCGCCTGGAGGTCTACGCCGAGCGCGGCGTACTCGTCGATGACCTCCTGCGGGAACTTCACGTGCTGCTGCTCACCCATGGGCCCGGCTCCGTTCGTCGTACACCTGGTTCGGCGTACGTCTGGTTCGTCGCTGCATCTGTCTGCTGAGCGAACGCTCAGTCGGTCGCCGATTGTTCCAGACGGGTCTCCAGGCGGACCACCACGGACTTGCTGGCAGGGGTGTTGCTGGTGTCCGCGGTGGCGTCCAGCGGGACGAGCACATTGGTCTCCGGGTAGTAGGCCGCCGCGCAGCCCCGGGCCGTCGGGTAGTGCACGACGCGGAAGCCGGGCGCCCGCCGCTCGACACCGTCCCTCCACTCGCTCACCAGGTCGACGTAGGAGCCGTCGGGGACGCCGAGGGCCCGCGCGTCCTCGGGGTGCACCAGCACCACCCGGCGGCCGGCGGTGATGCCGCGGTAGCGGTCGTCGAGGCCGTAGATCGTGGTGTTGTACTGGTCGTGCGAGCGCAGCGTCTGGAGCAGCAGCCGGCCCTCGGGCAGCTCCGGGTACTCCACCGGCGCCGCGGTGAAGTTGGCCTTGCCGGTGGCCGTCGGGAAGCGGCGCTCGTCGCGCGGGGCGTGGGGCAGCGCGAAGCCGCCGGGGCGGGCCACGCGCGCGTTGAAGTCCTCGAAGCCGGGGACCACGCGGGCGATCCGGTCGCGGATCGTGGCGTAGTCCTTCTCGAACTCCTCCCACGGCACCACGCTGTCCTCGCCCAGCACGCGGCGGGCCAGGCGGCAGACGATGGCCGGCTCCGACAGCAGGTGCGGGCTCGCGGGCTCCAGACGGCCGCGCGAGGCATGCACCATGCCCATGGAGTCCTCGACGGTCACGAACTGCTCGCCGCCGTCCTGGACGTCCCGCTCGGTGCGGCCGAGGGTGGGCAGGATCAGGGCGCGCGCGCCGGTGACGACGTGGGAGCGGTTGAGCTTGGTCGACACGTGCACGGTCAGCCGGGCCCGGCGCATGGCGGCCTCGGTGACGTCGGTGTCGGGGGAGGCGGAGACGAAGTTGCCGCCCATGGCGAAGAACACCTTCGCCTCGCCGTCGCGCAGGGCGCGGATGGCCCGGACGACGTCGTAGCCGTGTGCGCGCGGCGGCGCGAAGCCGAACTCCTTCTCCAGGGCGTCCAGGAAGGCCGGGGCCGGACGCTCGAAGATGCCCATCGTGCGGTCGCCCTGGACGTTGGAGTGGCCGCGCACCGGGCACACGCCCGCTCCCGGACGGCCGATGTCGCCGCGCAGCAGCAGGAAGTTCACGACCTCGCGGATGGTGGGCACCGCGTGCTTGTGCTGCGTCAGGCCCATCGCCCAGCACACGATGGTGCGCTTCGAGGCCAGGACCATCTCCAGCGCCCGGTCGATCTGCGCGCGCGTGAGGCCGGTCGCGGTGAGCGTCTCGTCCCAGTCGGCGGCGCGGGCGGCGGCGGCGAACTCCTCGTAGCCGTGGGTGTGTTCGCGGACGAACTCCTCGTCGACCGCGCCCTGTGTCTCGATGATCAGCTTGTTGAGGAGGCGGAAGAGGGCCTGGTCGCCGCCGATGCGGATCTGCAGGAACAGGTCGGTGAGCGCGGCGCCGGTGGTCAGGCCCTTCGGCGTCTGGGGGTTCTTGAAGCGCTCCAGGCCCGCCTCGGGCAGGGGGTTGACGCTGATGACCTTCGCGCCGTTCGCCTTGGCCTTCTCCAGGGCGGAGAGCATGCGCGGGTGGTTGGTGCCCGGGTTCTGGCCGGCCACGATGATCAGGTCGGCCCGGTACAGGTCCTCCAGCAGGACGCTGCCCTTGCCGACGCCGATGGTCTCCGACAGGGCCGAGCCGGAGGACTCGTGGCACATGTTGGAGCAGTCGGGCAGGTTGTTGGTGCCCAGCTCGCGCGCGAACAGCTGGTAGAGGAACGCGGCCTCGTTGCCGGTGCGGCCCGAGGTGTAGAAGACGGCCTCGTCGGGGGAGGAGAGGGCGGCGATCTCCTCGGCGACGATGCCGAAGGCGCGCTCCCAGGTGACGGGCTCGTAGTGGTCGGCGCCCTCGGGCAGGTACATGGGGTGGGTCAGGCGCCCCTGCTGGCCCAGCCAGTAGCCGCTGCGGCCGGCCAGGTCGGCGACGGAGTGCGCGGCGAAGAACTCCGGGGTGACCCGGCGCAGGGTGGCCTCCTCGGCGACGGCCTTCGCGCCGTTCTCGCAGAACTCCGCCTTGTGCCGGTCCTCCGGCTCCGGCCAGGCGCAGCCCGGGCAGTCGAAGCCGTCCTTCTGGTTGACCCGCAGCAGGGTCAGCGCGGTGCGGCGCACGCCCATCTGCTGCTGGGCGATGCGCAGGGTGTGCCCGACGGCCGCCAGTCCCGCCGCCGCGTGCTTCGGCCCGGCGACCCGCGGTGCGTCCTGAACCGGGTCGCCCTTGGGCGGCTTCGTGGCCATCGCGCCCTCCCCTTCGACTGCGCTGTTGAAGTCGTACGCCGCCGATCCTGCCACGGGGCACCGACAACGGGACCGGCCGCCCCGAAGGCCTTGTCGCCGTGACGGCGCTCACGTCCGCCGGGGCCGCGCGGCCCCGGCTGTCAGTGGGGCGTGGCAGGATCGAGGGCGTGGCAGAGACAGCATCGAAGAAGACCGACACGACCTCCGGCGGTACCCGTCCCCGGCTGATGCTCATGGACGGGCACTCGCTGGCCTACCGGGCGTTCTTCGCGCTGCCCGCGGAGAACTTCACCACCGCGACGGGCCAGCCGACGAACGCGATCTACGGCTTCGCGTCGATGCTGGCCAACACCCTGCGTGACGAGGCGCCCACGCACTTCGCGGTCGCCTTCGACGTCTCGCGCAAGACCTGGCGCTCTCAGGAGTTCACCGAGTACAAGGCGAACCGCTCCAAGACCCCGGACGAGTTCAAGGGCCAGGTCCAGCTGATCGGCGAGCTGCTCGACGCGATGCAGGCCCCTCGCTTCGCCGTCGACGGGTTCGAGGCGGACGACGTCATCGCCACCCTCGCCACCCGGGCCGAGGCCGAAGGCTTCGACGTGCTGATCGTCACCGGCGACCGCGACTCCTTCCAGCTGGTCTCCGAGCACACCACGGTGCTGTACCCGACCAAGGGCGTCTCGGAGCTGACCCGGTTCACTCCGGAGAAGGTCTTCGAGAAGTACGGGTTGACGCCGGCCCAGTACCCGGACTTCGCGGCGCTGCGCGGCGACCCGTCGGACAACCTGCCGGGCATCCCGGGCGTCGGCGAGAAGACGGCCACGAAGTGGATCAACCAGTTCGGTTCGTTCGCCGAGCTGGTCGAGCGCGCCGAGGAGGTCAAGGGCAAGGCCGGGCAGAACCTGCGCGACCACCTGGAGGCCGTCAAGCTCAACCGCCGGCTCACCGAGCTGGAGCGGAACGTGGAGCTGCCCAAGGCGGTCACCGACCTCGCCCGGCAGCCCTACGACCGCAAGGGCGTCGCGACGCTCCTGGACAGCCTGGAGATCCGCAACCCGTCCCTGCGCGAGCGGCTCTTCGCGGTCGACCCCGGCGCCGAGGAGGCCGAGACCACCCCGATCGCCGCCGACGGCGTGGAGCTGGACGGCACGGTGCTCGCCACCGGCGAGCTCGCCGGCTGGCTCGCCGAGCACGGCGCACAGCCCCTGGGCGTCGCCACGGTCGACGCCTGGGCGCTGGGCGCGGGCTCGGTCGCCGAGGTCGCGCTGGCCGCGCCCGGCGGTGCGGCCGCCTGGTTCGACCCCTCTGAGCTGGACGAGGCCGACGAGCGGGCGTTCGCGAGCTGGCTGGCCGACGCCGAGCGGGCCAAGACCTTCCACAACGCCAAGGGCGCGATGCGGGTCTTCGCCGAGCACGGCTGGCGTGTCGAGGGCGTCACCATGGACACCGCGCTCGCCGCCTACCTGGTCAAGCCTGGCCGCCGCTCCTTCGACCTGGACGCGCTGTCCCTGGAGTACCTGCACCGGGAGCTGGCGCCCGCCGCCGCGGCCGACGGGCAGCTGGCCTTCGGCGCGGACGACGCCGCCCAGGCCGACGCCCTGATGATCCAGGCCCGCGCCGTCCTCGACCTCGGGGAGGCGTTCGAAGGCCGGCTGCGGGAGGTCGGCGCCGCGGATCTGCTGCGCGACATGGAGCTGCCCACCTCCGCGCTGCTCGCCCGCATGGAGCGGCACGGCATCGCCGCCGACCGCGCCCACCTCGAAGCCATGGAACAGATGTTCGCCGGCGCGGTGCAGCAGGCCGTGAAGGAGGCGCACGCGGCGGCCGGGCACGAGTTCAACCTCGGCTCGCCCAAGCAGCTCCAGGAAGTCCTCTTCGGCGAGCTGGCCCTGCCGAAGACCAAGAAGACCAAGACGGGCTACACCACCGACGCCGACGCCCTGGCATGGCTGGCCGGCCAGACGGACAACGAGCTGCCGGTGATCATGCTCCGCCACCGTGAGCAGGCCAAGCTCCGGGTCACCGTCGAGGGCCTGATCAAGACGATCGCGGCGGACGGCCGTATCCACACCACGTTCAACCAGACGGTCGCCGCCACCGGCCGCCTGTCCTCCACCGACCCCAACCTCCAGAACATCCCGGTCCGCACCGACGAGGGCCGGGCCATCCGCCGCGGCTTCGTGGTCGGCGAGGGCTTCGAGTCGCTGATGACGGCCGACTACAGCCAGATCGAGCTGCGGGTGATGGCCCACCTCTCCGAGGACGCGGGCCTGATCGAGGCGTTCTCCTCCGGAGAGGACCTGCACACCACGGCGGCCTCCCAGGTCTTCGGCGTCGAGCGGTCGGCGGTGGACGCGGAGATGCGCCGCAAGATCAAGGCGATGTCGTACGGCCTGGCCTACGGGCTGTCGGCCTTCGGCCTCTCCCAGCAGCTGAACATCGAGGCGGCCGAGGCCCGCGCCCTCATGGACGCCTACTTCGAGCGCTTCGGCGGCGTACGGGACTATCTGCGCCGGGTGGTCGACGAGGCGCGGGCCACGGGTTACACGGCGACGCTCTTCGGGCGCCGCCGCTACCTCCCCGACCTCAACAGCGACAACCGTCAGCGCCGCGAGGCGGCCGAGCGCATGGCCCTCAACGCGCCCATCCAGGGCACGGCCGCCGACATCGTCAAGATCGCCATGCTGAACGTGGACCGGGCCCTGCGCGAGGCCGGGCTCGCCTCCCGCCTGCTTCTCCAGGTCCACGACGAAATCGTCCTGGAGGTAGCCCCCGGCGAGCGTGCCTCGGCGGAGGAGATCGTCCGCCGCGAGATGTCCGGCGCGGTCCGCCTCCGGGCGCCGCTGGACGTCTCGGTGGGTGTGGGCCCGGACTGGGAGTCGGCGGCGCACTAGGAACCGCACGGCACGGCACCCGGTGCCGCACGGGCCGCCGGGGCCGGATGCGGCGCGAAACCCCGCCGGGGCAGGGCCTGCCCGGCGTGCCTGCTCGGCGTGCCTGCCGGGCCGTGGCGGGAGAGGAGGCCCTCCGCCGCGGCGCGGCACCCGCGGCGCCTCATGCCCGGGACGGGCGGTCGTGACGGGGACGGGCGGTCGTGACCGGGACGGGCGGTGCGGGCGGCCCTCGGACGGGCGGTCGTGACGGGGGAGGGCGGTGCGGGCGGCCCTCCGTGCCGTCGGGGCCCGTCACTCACGTGGCCCCCGCAGAGACGCACCGGCCACCCCGGCCCGCCAGGATGCGGGCATGGGTATACGCATGCTCAACCACCGGCCGGCGGTGTCCCCGACAGCCGTCGGCGCGGCCCCCGCCGCGCCGCCCCCGCCGGTCCCGGCCCTCGCGGCCGACGCAAGCACCGCCCGCATTCCCGCCGATCCCGCGGCCGCCGTGCGCCGGGCCGTGACCGGCCTGCGCCGTCGAGCCGTACCCGGCGAGTCCCGTCCGTGGCGGATGTGGGCCGATCTGACACGCGGCTACGTCGCGCTCCTCCTCGCACGCCTCCCGCGCCCGGCCCCGGCGCGCACCGTCACCGTCTTCGTGGCGCCCCCGATCCCCCGCGCCGACCGCGCCGACCGCGCCGACCGCGCCGACCGCGCCGACCGTGCGGACCGCACGGACCGTCCGCTGGGCCCACCCGCGCACCGGCCACGCCCGGACGGCCGGCCCGGCCGGGACGAACCTGCCCGCCGGGACGAATCCGCACGCCGGGAAGAATCCGCCCGCCGTGACGGGCGATCCCGCCGAGAGGAGCCGTCCCTCCCGGACGAGCCCAACCGCCACGACCGGAGCCCCCAGCAGAACGGGCAGAACCGTCCGGGCCGCCGCGACTGGTAGCGCCGCCGGGCGATGAGGGGGCCCGTACGGCCGGGACCCGCACCGCCGCCCCACCGCCGGGGAGCAGCCCACGCCCCGCAGCCGTCCGAATCTCCCGCACCCTTCGGACTTTCCGAGCCCGCGCCCTTCAAGCTTTCCGAGCCGGCCCTCCGGACTTTCCGAGCCCTCCGGACCTCCCAGGCCTTCCGGCCCGTCCGAGGCGTTCCGAAGCGTGCCCTCAGTCCGAGCGCACGGAAACGCCCGCTTGGTCCGCCTCCCCGCCGGAGCGACCCGAGCGACCCGAGGCGCCCGAGCGGCCCGGGCGACCGAACCATCCGGAGCCCACAGAGCCACCCACTCGACTCACGCGACTCACGTCACCCATGCCACCCGCGCCATCCCCGCCATCCGTGCCACCCGCGCCGCTCAAGCCGTCGAAGTCCCCGTACCCGGACGCCCGACGCGCCCTGACCCCCACCGCGTAGGCCGCCAGGCCGAGCGTCAGCCCGGCGCCCGCGCCGAAGCACAGGGTCGGGACGAGATCCCGGAGGTCCGCCGCCGAGGGCGGCCCCGCCCAGGACTGCGCGACCCGCTGCACCGCCCCGGCCGCCGCGCAGCCGCCGATGACGGCCCCGGCCCACCACCGGTCCCGCGCCGACAGCACGGGCACCCCGGCCGGCTCGCCCGACGGCGCCCGCCGCAACGCGCGGACGAGGAACAGCACGATCACGACCCCGGCCACCGCCGAGCCGCCGTACTGCAGGTACCAGTAGAGCGGTGCGCCCGCCAGCCGCTGCCCCAGCACCGGGAACAGCCGCATCCCCCACCGGTCGTGATGCGTGAACGCGTCCCACACCACGTGCGTCAGCGCTCCCAGCGTGGCGGAGACGTACCACCACAGCACCGAGGCCGGTGCCACGCGCGCGCGGGGAGCCCCGCACCGGGTCAGCGCCGCCGGCCGCCCCTGCCGGGCCCTCGGCAGCAGCGCCACCAGCGGCTCGCGCATCAGCAGCCACAGCCACACCAGCGCCCAGGCGATGAGGACATCGACGGTGAAGACCCCGGGGAAGGAGTGCGTGACCGTGCCGAACTCCATCGCCCCAGGTAGGGCATTCGCCATGTAATAGGTCATGTCCGGCGAGAAGGAGCCGGCCACCAGCACCGCCGGCACCAGCCGGCCCCGCCCCGATCCGTCGCCGCGCACCGCGGGCAGCACGGCGGCCGCATGGCTCAGAGTGAACGGCAACTGGGCCCCCCGGAAAGCGCGTTGAACCGGGCCCGGCGGCCCGGTGATCACCGTGTCCAGTATGCGGGACAGGTCCGCGGTGCGCCTCATCACCCGACGTCCAGGGCCAACCGGTAAAAACCGGACACGAACCGTTCCCGGTACAAAGGAAGTTGTCGTAGGGTCACCTGGGTCGTACACCCGAAGAGCTCCACGAGGGCAACCAGTACCGCGGGTCAACCGTCACAACAGGGCGAACAGACAGGACAGAGGGACGCTCGGACGTCCACGGGAGGGGTTCACTCCATGGCGGCGCAATTCGGCAGGAGGCTCTACAAGGGGGCGGCGACCACGGCCGTGGCCGCGGCGGCGGTGGCGGCTCTCACCGCCTCCCAGGCCCCGGGCGCGACGACGGACGGTCCGGGAACACCGACCGCCACCGGTGCGACACCCGCCCCCGACGTCAACGCCGACGGCGACGGCGCCGCGACCGGCAACTCGCCGTACTACACGGACCTGCCCCCGCTCAACAGCCCCGATCCCGCGCCCAGCGCCGGCGCCCCGTCGTCCGGGACGTCGTCCGAGGCGGGCATACCCGCCACCGTCCTCGACGCCTACAAGAGGGCCGAGGCGGAGCTGCGCACCTCCAAGCCGGGCTGCAACCTGCCCTGGCAACTGCTCGCCGCCATCGGCAAGGTCGAGTCCGGCCAGGCGCGCGGCGGCCGTGTCAAAGCCGACGGCACGACCGTCTCGCCGATTCTCGGCCCGGTCCTCAACGGCAGCGGCTTCGCCCACATCAGCGACACCGACCACGGCGTCTACGACGGCGACACCAGGTACGACCGTGCGATCGGTCCCATGCAGTTCATCCCGTCCACCTGGGCGTGGGCGGGACGCGACGGCAACGGGGACCGCAGGAAGGATCCCAACAACATCTACGACGCCGCCCTCGCCGCGGGCCACTACCTGTGCCGCAACGGCTGGGACCTGGCCGACGATGCCGATCTGCGCAGGGCGATCCTCAGTTACAACAACTCCCAGGACTATCTGAACACCGTCCTGTCGTGGCTGGAGTACTACCGCAAGGGCACCCACTCGATCCCCGACGGAACCGGCAGGATCCCCTCCGGGCGCAGCGACGACAGGCCCGGGTCCCGGCCGGGGCCGTCGTCCTCCCCCAGGACGACCCCGCCGAGGGCGACCCCCGAGCCCCACGGTCCGGGCAAGCCCGGCGAGGCGGCCAAGCCGGGCGGTGGCAGCCCGAGCACCGACCCGAACCCGCCGTCGAAGACGACCTCGCCG
Organism: Streptomyces sp. NPDC006393; assembly: GCF_040628575.1. Taxonomy (NCBI): domain Bacteria; kingdom Bacillati; phylum Actinomycetota; class Actinomycetes; order Kitasatosporales; family Streptomycetaceae; genus Streptomyces; species Streptomyces sp. NPDC006393. The sequence continues at coordinate 41,758 of NZ_JBEXZD010000017.1, read as the reverse complement.
CCCTTGCCTCCCTCGAAGCCCTCCACATCGCCCACGCCGACCGACACCGTGGACCACCTGGAGGACGCGGGCACCACCGAGCTCACCGCCATGGCCGGGGACACGTTCAGCCAGAAGATCAGCACCCGCGCCGAGACGAAGGCCGGCAAGGCGGTCGCCAAGGTCAGGGTCCGGTTCACGATCCTCGGTGACACCGACGCCACCTTCACCGGCGGCGAGACGGTCGCCACGGTCCAGACCGACTCCTCCGGCGTGGCCGCCGCACCGGCACTCCAGGCGGGCGAGCAGACGGGCTCCTTCACCGTCCGCGCCCTGGTCATCGGCCGTACGATCTCCGGCCTCGACTACACGGCCACCGTCACCGCGCGCGCCGCCGACACTCTCACCCGCACCAGCGACACCGCGCTCACCTGCACCCCGGGCGGTGAGTTCGCCGACCAGGTCGAGGTCAAGGCCACCTACAAGGGCGCCGTCGCGGACAAGGTCGCGGCCACCGCCACCCTCATCAAGGCCGCCGACGACGCGACCGAGAACGACAAGGGCCCCTACTTCAAGGACGCCGACGGCAAGCCCGTGCGCACCCTGAAGGACCTTCAGACGGACACCGACGGCCTGCTGAAGCTGCCGAAGCTGTACGCGGACGACACCACCGGCACCTTCCTGCTCCGGATCACCACCACCGGCGGCGCCACGCTGACCGTGGAACTGAAGGTGGCGGCGGCCGACAGCTCGGCGGAGCCGTCACCCAGCCCCTCGGCGTCGTAGACCCGGACCGGACCGGTCCGACCGACCGCCCGGCTTGACCGGCCGCCACACCCGACCGGCCCGACAGACCTGACCGGCCGGCAGATCTGAGCGGCCCGGCCGGTCCGCCGACTCCACCGGGCCGGCGGGCCGGCGGGCCGTACCCGTCAGGCCGTACCCGTCAGGCCATACCTGTCAGGCTGCCGTCAGGCCGCCGTACCCGTCAGGCCCGCCGGAGCCGGGCGTTGGTGTGCCGGGTCGGTTCCGCCGTCGCCGGGTCCTCCGGCCAGGGATGCTTCGGATACCGCCCGCGCAGCTCCGCCCGTACGCCCTTGTACCCGTCCCGCCAGAACGAGGTCAGGTCGGCGGTGACGGCGGCGGGCCGCCCGGCGGGGGAGAGCAGGTGTACGAGGACCGGCACCCCGGCGAGCACCGGCGACTGCCGCGCCCCGAACATCTCTTGCAGCTTCACCGCCAGCACGGGCCGCTCGGGATCCGAGTAGTCGACGCGGATCCTGGACCCGCTGGGCACGGTGATCCGCTCCGGGGCGAGCTCGTCCAGCCGGGCGGCCGCACCGGAGGCCCAGGGCAGCAGCCGGGCCAGTGCCTGCCCGGCGTCGATCCGGGCCAGGTCGGCGCGCCGCCGGGCCCGGCCCAGTTCCGGCTCCAGCCACTCCTCCACGCGCTCGTGCAGCGCCTCGTCGCCGACGTCGGGCCACGGCTCCCCGAGATGCCGGTTAAGGAACGCGAGCCGCAGCCGCAGCACCTCCGCGTCCGGCGACCAGCGCAGCAACCGGAACCCCTCCTGCCGCAGCCCGTCCAGCAGGGCCTCCCGTACGCGGCCGGGGGCCGGGTCGGGCAGGGGGCGGACCGTCATCTCCACCGCGCCCAGCCGCTCGACCCGCCGGGCCACCACGTCCCCGTCGGCCCAGCGGACCTCCTCGCGCTCCTCGTGCAGCGCCGCGGCCGCCCGCCGCGCGACGTCCTCGTCGACGGCCGCGGCGAGCCGCACGCGCGCGTGCCCCCTGCCGAGCGGCCGGTCCGCCACGGCCACGGCGATCCAGGGAGCCCCCCGCAGCCCCGACCCCTCGGCCAGTTCGGCGCGCGTACCGGAGACCATGAGATACGACCCCCCGTCCAGCCTGGCCACCCGCTCGGGAAAGGCAAGCGCGGCAACAACCCCGACGACGCCGTCCTCCCCGGCACCGGCCCGCCGCGTGCCGCGAGCGTCCGCCCGGGCGCCTTCCCGGGCACCGGGCCGCTGCTTGTCGCGGTGTCCCGCATCGCCGCCCGGGTCCGCGCCCGGGTCCGGGTCCGCGCCCGTCCCGGCAGCCGGCCGGCGGCCGCGACCGGCGTTCGTACCGGCGTGGGTGCCGGCGTTCGTATCGGTGTTCGTATCGGCGTTCGCATCGGCGCCGGCTCCGGCGCTCGTTCCGGAGGGAGACTCGTCGGCAGGGCGGTCACCGGCGCCTGTCGCGGCGGCCCGCAGGCGCCGGGACTCCGCGCGCCAGCGTGACGCGTACGGGTCGGCGCCGCGCCGGGCGGTCCGCAGCGCGGTGGCGAGGTCGTCGCCGTACTCCCGGGGCAGCTCCTCGCTGAGCAGGGCGACCACCTCCGCCACGGGTTCGGCCCCGCCCGGAACCGTCGCGTCGAGCAGGGCGCGGCCCAGCCGCGGATGCACGCCCAGCCGCGCCAGCCGCAGTCCCCGCGGTGTGGCCCGCCCGGCCGGGTCCACCGCTCCCACGGCCGTCAGCACGTCCCGTGCCGCCGCCATCGCGCCCTGCGGCGGCGGATCCAGCAGCGCCAGCCCGGAGGCGTCCGGATCGCCCCAGCAGGCCGCCTGAAGGGCGAACGCGGTCAGGTCGGCCACCTTGATCTCCGGGGCGGGAAAACGCGGCAGCCGCCCGTCCTCGGCCTCCTCCCAGCACCGGTACACCGCGCCCGGCGCCTCGCGCCCGGCACGGCCCGCCCGTTGCCGTCCGGACGCCTGCGAGGCCCGTACCGTCGCCAGCGCGCTCAGCCCGCGCGCGTGGTCCACACGCGGCTCCCGGGCCAGCCCCGAGTCGACGACCACCCGCACCCCGGGCACCGTCAGCGACGACTCCGCGACGGAGGTGGCGAGGACCACCCGGCGGCGCCGCCCCGGCGCCAGCACCGCGTCCTGCACGGCCGCCGGCGCGCGCCCGTGCACCTGGAGCACCTCCACGTCGCCGAGATCCCCCAGCTGTCCGGCGACCCGCGCGATCTCGCCCACGCCCGGCAGGAAGCAGAGCACGTCCCCGGCCCGCTCGGCGAGCGCTCGCCGCACCACCGACGCCACGTGCGTCAGCAGCGCCGGGTCCACCCGCATCCCGTGCGGCGGCCGTACCGGGCGCGCGGGCGGGGCCCACACCACCTCCACCGGATGCGACGCACCCTCGGCCTCGATCACCGGAGCCCCGCCCAGCAGTCGTGCCCAGCCCTCGGCGTCCGTGGTCGCCGACGCGGCGACCAGCCGCAGCTCGGGCCGCAGCGTCTCGCGCACGTCCCAAAGGAACGCCGCCGCGGTGTCCGCGTCCAGATGCCGTTCGTGACACTCGTCGAGCACCACCACGTCGACACCCGCCAGCTCCTGGTCGCGCTGGAGCCGCTGGAGCAGCACACCGGTCGTGACGACCTCCACGCGCGCGTGCCGCCCGACGACCCGCTCTCCGCGGACGGTGTAGCCGACGCTCTCGCCGGTCTTCTCGCCCAGCAGCCAGGCCATCCGCCGTGCCGCCGCCCGCGCGGCGATCCGCCGCGGCTCCGCCACGACCACCCGCCGCGCCGGTCCCTCGCCCAGCAGCCCGGCCAGCGCGAGCGGCACCAGCGTCGTCTTGCCCGTGCCGGGCGGGGCCACCAGTACGGCGGTCCCGTGCCCGTCCAGGGCCTCGTGCAGACCGGGCAGGGCGCCGCGCACCGGCAGCGCGTGCAGGGCGTCGTAACGGATCACGGATGTCTCGGTCCTGGTCGTCTCACTGGTCCCGCTCGTCCCGCTCGTCCCGTTCTCAGTCCCGCTCGCAGACGAAGATCGCCGTGCCCGGGATCAGGTGCCCGCGCAGCGGGGACCAGCCGCCCCACTCGGAGGTGTTCCAGTCGGGCCACTCCGGCTCGACCAGGTCCACCAGGCGCAAGCCCGAGGCCACGACGTCCCGGACGCGGTCGCCGAGGGTGCGGTGGTGCTCGACGTAGACCGCGTTGCCGTCGTCGTCCTGCTCCACGTACGGCGTGCGGTCGAAGTAGGAGGCGGACACGCTCAGCCCCTCCGGGCCGGGCTCGTCGGGGAAGGCCCAGCGGACCGGGTGCGTCACCGAGAAGACGAACCGCCCGCCCGGCCGCAGCACCCGGCGCACCTCCCGCAGCACCAGTCGCGGGTCGGCGACGAAGGGCAGCGCCCCGTACGCCGAGCACGCCAGGTCGAAGGAGCCGTCCGCGAAGGGCAGGGCACCCGCGTCGGCGCACACCAGAGGGAACGATCCGCCGATCCGCAGCGCGTGCTGGAGCTGCCGGTGGGACAGGTCCAGGGCGACGGGGCGAGCGCCCTGCGCGGCCAGCCAGCGCGCACACTGGGCCGCGCCGGCGCCGATCTCCAGGACGTCCTTGCCCTTGAGGTCCTCGGCCGGGCCGAGGAGCTCCGCCTCCACCTCGTCCAGGCCCTCGGGGCACCACACGAAGCGGTCGTCGCCGAGGAAGGTGCCGTGCTCGGTCTGGTACTCGTCCGCGTTGCGGTCCCACCAGCCCCGGTTGGCCCGGGCGCTCTCGGTGACACCGGCCGCCCGGCGGGTGGCCTCCGGTTCGGACGATGCGAACGGTGCTGGCTCTTGGATGATCGGCTCCCTCGTCGTACTCTTCCGTCCAACCCGCCGCCCCGGTGTGCGCGCCGTCGGAGTGACGCGCTGGTGTCGGCGTGGCCTCGGGAGACAGGTTTTGTGCCGGATATGCGGCGATACGCCCCGGGTGGGTGACTTCGCGCATTGACCCTGCCCGGCTGCCCCCGTATGCTACAAGTTGCGCTGCGGGCCTGCGCACCTCAGACGTAGCAGGCTGCGCTCGCATCTGTTGTATGTCCCCTCGGTTGTCGAGGCGCCACCAGTGGTTTGGTGTGGCGCTTCCTTGGCTGTCCGGCTTCTGCAGAGCGAAACGGGCTCCCGGCGTAAGCAGTACCTACGACTTCAATGTCCGTACCGGAGCCCTTTCCCACATGACGAGCAGCACCGAGACCACCGCCACCACCCCGCAGGTAGCGGTCAACGACATCGGTAACGAGGAAGCCTTCCTCGCAGCGATCGACGAGACGATCAAGTACTTCAACGACGGCGACATCGTCGACGGCGTCATCGTGAAGGTCGACCGGGACGAGGTCCTGCTCGACATCGGTTACAAGACCGAAGGTGTCATCCCGAGCCGCGAGCTCTCGATCAAGCACGACGTCGACCCGAACGAGGTCGTCGCCGTCGGCGACGAGATCGAGGCCCTGGTCCTCCAGAAGGAGGACAAGGAAGGCCGCCTGATCCTCTCGAAGAAGCGCGCCCAGTACGAGCGTGCCTGGGGCACCATCGAGAAGATCAAGGAAGAGGACGGCATCGTCACCGGTACCGTCATCGAGGTCGTCAAGGGTGGTCTCATCCTCGACATCGGCCTCCGTGGCTTCCTCCCGGCCTCCCTGGTCGAGATGCGCCGCGTCCGCGACCTCCAGCCGTACGTCGGCAAGGAGCTCGAGGCCAAGATCATCGAGCTGGACAAGAACCGCAACAACGTGGTCCTGTCCCGCCGTGCCTGGCTCGAGCAGACCCAGTCCGAGGTCCGCCAGACGTTCCTCACGACCCTCCAGAAGGGTCAGGTCCGCTCCGGCGTCGTCTCCTCGATCGTCAACTTCGGTGCCTTCGTGGACCTGGGTGGCGTCGACGGTCTGGTCCACGTCTCCGAGCTGTCCTGGAAGCACATCGACCACCCCTCCGAGGTCGTCGAGGTCGGCCAGGAGGTCACCGTCGAGGTCCTCGACGTCGACATGGACCGCGAGCGTGTCTCCCTGTCGCTGAAGGCGACCCAGGAAGACCCGTGGCAGCAGTTCGCCCGCACCCACCAGATCGGCCAGGTCGTGCCCGGCAAGGTCACGAAGCTGGTTCCGTTCGGTGCGTTCGTCCGCGTGGACGAGGGCATCGAGGGTCTGGTCCACATCTCCGAGCTGGCCGAGCGCCACGTGGAGATCCCGGAGCAGGTCGTCCAGGTCAACGACGAGATCTTCGTCAAGGTCATCGACATCGACCTCGAGCGCCGTCGCATCAGCCTCTCGCTGAAGCAGGCCAACGAGTCCTTCGGTGCCCACCCGGAGGAGGTCGAGTTCGACCCGACCCTCTACGGCATGGCCGCGTCCTACGACGACCAGGGCAACTACATCTACCCCGAGGGCTTCGACCCGGAGACCAACGACTGGCTGCCGGGCTACGAGAAGCAGCGCGAGGAGTGGGAGCGCCAGTACGCCGAGGCGCAGGCCCGCTTCGAGCAGCACCAGGCGCAGGTCATCAAGTCCCGCGAGGCGGACGCCGCTGCCGCCGCCGAGGGTGGCGAGGCCGCCGCTCCGGCCGCGACCGGCGGTTCGTACTCCTCCGAGGGTGGCGACACCTCCGGCGCCCTGGCCTCGGACGAGGCCCTGGCCGCCCTGCGCGAGAAGCTGGCCGGCGGCCAGAGCTGACCGCTCACCGCTAGGCACCAGCCGACGACCGCGGCCCGTACCCCCTGCGTGGGGGTACGGGCCGCGGCCGCGTTCCGGACGCACGCGCGCGCCCCGGACCGTTTGTCAGGAGTCGGGGAATGCCACGGTCCCGTCTCTCGTTGTGAATGTACGAACACGAGGAGGGGCGGTCACAGTGCTTGATCCGCAGGGTTTGTACGCATGGGAGCCGAAGGGCCTGGCGGTCGTCGACATGGCGCTCGCCCAGGAGTCGGCCGGTCTGGTCATGCTCTACCACTTCGACGGATACATCGACGCGGGCGAGACCGGCGACCAGATCGTCGAGCGGCTTCTGGACTCACTGCCCCACCAGGTCGTGGCGCGCTTCGACCACGACCGGCTCGTCGACTACCGCGCCCGCCGCCCGCTGCTGACCTTCAAGCGCGACCGCTGGACGGCGTACGAGGAGCCCGCCATCGAGGTGCGGCTCGTCCAGGACGCCACCGGCGCGCCCTTCCTGCTGCTGTCCGGGCCCGAGCCCGACGTGGAGTGGGAGCGCTTCGCCGCCGCCGTACGGCAGATCGTGGAGCGCCTCGGCGTACGCCTGTCGGTGAACTTCCACGGCATTCCCATGGGCGTCCCCCACACCCGCCCGGTGGGCCTGACCCCGCACGGCAACCGCAGCGACCTCGTCCCCGGCCACCGCAGCCCCTTCGAGGAGGCTCAGGTGCCCGGCAGCGCCGAGGCGCTGCTGGAGTACCGCCTGATGGAGGCCGGTCACGACGTCCTCGGGGTCGCCGCGCACGTCCCGCACTACATCGCCCGCTCGCCGTACCCGGACGCGGCCCTGACCGTCCTGGAGGCCGTCACCGCGGCCACCGGCCTGGTCCTGCCGAGCATCGCGCACGCCCTGCGCAACGACGCCCACCGCACCCAGACGGAGATCGACCGGCAGATCCGTGAGGGCGACGAGGAGCTCACCTCCCTCGTCCAGGGCCTCGAGCACCAGTACGACGCCGCCGCGGGCGCGGAGACCCGCGGCAACATGCTCGCCGAACCCGTCGACATCCCGTCGGCCGAGGAGATCGGCCGCGAGTTCGAGAAGTTCCTGGCGGAGCGCGAGGGCGAGAACTGAGCTCCGCCGGGCGGCCCGTCAGCGGCACCGCCTAAGCTTCGGCTCATGCTGAAGGTAGGCCTCACCGGGGGCATCGGAGCCGGTAAGAGCGAGGTGTCGCGGCTGCTCGTCGAGTGCGGGGCCGTGCTGATCGACGCCGACCGCATCGCGCGCGAGGTCGTCGCCCCGGGCACGCCCGGCCTCGCCGCGGTCGTCGACGCCTTCGGCCCGCAGGTGCTCGCCGCCGACGGCGGCCTGGACCGGCCCAAGCTGGGTTCCATCGTCTTCGCCGACCCGGAGAAACTGGCCGTCCTGAACTCGATCGTGCACCCCCTGGTGGGCGCCCGCTCCCGCGAGCTGGAGGAGGCCGCGGCCGACGACGCCGTCGTCGTCCACGACGTCCCGCTCCTCACGGAGAACGGCCTCGCCCCGCTGTACGACCTCGTGGTCGTCGTCGACGCCTCCCCCGGGACCCAGCTGGACCGGCTGGTACGGCTGCGCGGCATGACCGAGGAGGACGCACGCGCCCGCATGGCCGCCCAGGCCACCCGGGAGAAGCGCCTGGAGATCGCGGACATCGTCATCGACAACGACGTGCCGCTGGAACGCCTCCGGCAGCGGGTGAGAGACGTGTGGTCCGAGCTCGTCCGCAGGGCCGCAGACACCCCGCACTCAGGGCCCGGGGCCGCCGGACCTCCGGAATAGGGGTGTCCGGCAGGGGCGTTGAACTCTCCCAGTGAGGGAAGGACTTTGCCGTGCCCGAAACCAGCGGTTCGCCCGGACGTACTCCGGAGACGCATGTCATCGACTTCCGCGCCGCCGAGCAGCTGCTCGCCGCACGGGACCCCCGGGGCGCGGTGAAGCTGCTCGACGGGGTCATCGCCGCCCATCCCGAGAACACGGCCGCCCGGCTGCTGCGCGCCCGCGCCTTCTTCGCCGCCGCGCAACTGCGGCCGGCCGAGCTGGAGTTCAGCATCGTCCTGGAGCGTGAGCCGGACAACGCGTTCGCGCACTACGCGCTCGCCCGGACCTTCGAGCGGCAGGGCCGCCCCGACCAGGCCAAACGCCACTTCCGGCTGGCCGCCGCGCTGGACCCGAACCCGGAGTACCTCCAGCGCGCCCGCTTCGACACCTGACCTCCGGACAGGCCTTACCGGCAGGCCTCACCGGCGCGCCCTAGCGGCGCCGCCGCTCGGGCGGCCAGTACGGCGGTACGTCGCGTCCCGGCTGGTAGTGCGGCCCCTGCCGCAGATGCCGGACGACCAGGGCGAAGTCGACGGCGATCACCAGCCACAGCACCCCGAACGCGGCCGCCCATCCGGGCCGCCCGACCAGCACGAACACCGCCGTACCGAACATCGCCCAGAACAGCCCCCACACACTCAGCCAGAACCGCGCCCGCAGCGCACTCCGGGCGGTCGTCGGCTCACTGCCCGTACGCATCGCCGATCACCACTCCTCCTTGCAACGTACTCCCCGCGAGGGCCGTACGCGGCAGGGGAGCCGACCGGAGCGCAGACGAGGCGGGGAGCCGACCGGAGCGCAGACAAGGCGGGAGAGCCGACCGGAGGAGGACAGGGCAGGGGAGCCGGCCGGCGCCGAGAAGGCGCACGGGGCACGGGAAATCCGTCCGGCGGCGATGAGTCCCAGGGGCGAGGGCGGTCTACCTCTGCGACAGCACACGGCCCACGAACCGCTTCCCGGAGGAGACCCCCATGTCCGAGACCGCCGCTTCCGCCCCGTCCGTCGCCACCGGCCCGTCGACCGGGTCCGCCCGTCGCCGCCGTACCGCCCGCATCGCCCTGCGCGCCGTGCAGGTGCTGCTCGCCCTGTTCTACGCGATCGCGAGTGCGCTGCCGAAGCTCATCGCGCATCCGTCGGCCGCCGAAGCCTTCGACAAGATCGGCTGGGGCAGTGCGGGCATGTACACCATCGGCGCGCTGGAGCTGGCCGGAGGCATCGCGCTGTTGATCCCGGTGCTTCAGTCGGTGGCGGCGCTGGCACTGAGCGCGCTCATGGTCGGCGCGTTCGTCGTCCAGCTCACCGTCTTCGACGGGCAGAACGCGGCGACACCGATCATCCTGATCGTGCCGCTCGCCCTCATCGCCTGGGCCCGCCGCGCGCACAACGCGGAGCTGCTGCGGCTGCTGCGGCGGCAGGGGTGACCAACGGACAGGGGCCGTGCGGCTCCGCAGGCGTCACCGGTCGCGTGGCTCCGCAGGCGTCACCGGCCGCGCGGGCGGCCGGCGGGGCCGCTCGGACCGTCCAGGCCGCCCAAGTCGCGCAGCCGCTCCAGTTCACGCCGGTCGCGCTTGGTGGGCCGGCCGGCACCCCGGTCGCGTACGGCGATCGGAGCGACGGCCTCGCGGGGCGGAGGCGGCGGGGAGTTGTCGACGTAGCACTGCACCGCCACGGGCGCGCCGACCCGCTTGCGGATCAGGCGCCTGACGACCACGATCCGCTCGCGGCCCTCCTGCCGCACGCGCACCTCGTCGCCGACGCGGACCGAGTGGGACGGCTTGACCCGCTCGCCGTTCACCCGGACGTGCCCGCCCCGGCAGGCGGTGGCACCGACGGAACGGGTCTTGACGAGACGCACGGCCCAGATCCAGCTGTCGATCCGCACCGTCTCACCGCTCGCCGGACCGGCCGCCTCGGCGGCGGCGATGGCGGCGGCGACCTTCGGATCCACGGCCGGAGCGGGCGCCTCGCCGGCTTCGGCCCCGCTCCCGTCCCCGTCGCGGTCCTTGACGTCGTCCTCGCTAGCCATGGCTCAGACCTTAGTCTCCTCAAGTGGCTTGGACCGGCCGCACCGGACCACTCTACGGTGGGGAGCATGGACAGCAGCAGCCTGTGCGCCCTCGATGAGCGGATTTCGCACTGCCGTGCCTGTCCGCGCCTGGTCGCCTGGCGTGAGGAGGTGGCCCGCACCAAGCGGGCCGCGTTCGCCGACTGGACGTACTGGGGCCGGCCGGTGCCGGGCTTCGGGCCGGCGGACGCCCGGCTGCTGATCGTCGGACTCGCCCCGGCCGCGCACGGCGGGAACCGTACCGGCCGCATGTTCACCGGGGACCGGTCCGGGGACGTGCTGTACCAGGCGCTGTACGACGTGGGGCTCGCCTCCCAGCCCACCTCCGTCACCGCCGACGACGGCCTGGAGCTGTACGGGGTGCGGATCACCTCGCCCGTGCACTGCGCCCCGCCCGCCAACAAGCCGACCCCCGGCGAGCGGGACACCTGCCGGCCCTGGCTGGTCCAGGAGCTGCATCTGCTGCGGCCCACCCTGCGGGCGGTGGTCGTGCTCGGCGCGTTCGGCTGGCAGGCCGCGCTGCCGGCGTTCACCGAGGCGGGCTGGACGGTGCCCCGGCCCCGCCCCGCCTTCGCCCATGGAACACGGGTGCCGCTCGACGGCCTCGACCTCTTCGGCTGCTTCCACGTCAGCCAGCGCAATACCTTCACCGGCAGACTCACCCCCGCGATGCTCCGCGACGTCCTGCGCACGGCGGCGGGAGCGGCGGGACTGACGCCGACGTAGCGTCCACGCCGACGTAGCGGCCACGGGGAAGCCGACGTAACGGCCACGGGGAAAATGAGGCGACGCGGCCGGCGAGAGGCGGTTACGTTCCCCCGATGGGCCTGTATCCGGAGATCGAACCGTACGACCAGGGCATGCTCGACGTCGGTGACGGCAACCTCGTGTACTGGGAGACCTGCGGAAACCCGCGGGGCAAGCCGGCGGTGATGCTGCACGGCGGTCCGGGGTCCGGCTGCACGCCGGGGCACCGGCGCTACTGCGATCCCGCCGCGTACCGGATCGTCCTCCTCGACCAGCGCGGCTGCGGACGCTCCACACCGCACGCGAGCGCGTACGACACCGACATGAGCGTCAACACGACCGACCACCTGCTCGCCGACCTCGAACTGCTGCGACGCCACCTGGATATCGAGCGGTGGCTGGTGTGGGGCGCCTCCTGGGGCTCGGTGCTGGCGCTGCGCTACGCCCAGACCCATCCCTCGGCCGTCTCCGAACTCGTCCTGACCGGCGTCGCGACCGGCTCGAACGCCGAGGTCACGCTGCTGACCCACGGCCTGGGCAGGATCTTCCCGCAGGACTTCGCACGCTTCCTCGCCGAACTGCCCGAGGACACCGACCGCACCGGGAACCTCGCGGCCGCCTGCAACCGGCTGCTCGAATCGCCCGACCCGGCGGTGCGCGAACGGGCGGCGCGCGCCTGGACCGACTGGGAGACCGCGATGATCCCCGCGCCGCCGCGCTCCGTCGCACGGTACGAGGACCCCGCCTTCCGCATGGGCTTCGCCCGCACCGTCACCCACTACTTCGGCAACGACCACTTCCTCGGGCCGGACGACGACGAGGGCGTGGTGCTGCGCGACGCCCATCTGCTGCGCGGCATCCCCGGCACCCTCGTCCAGGGCAGCCTGGATTTCGGCAACCTCCTCGGCATCTCCTGGCGCCTGCACCACGCCTGGCCGGACAGCGAACTGGTCGTCGTCGACCAGGCCGGGCACGACTCCGGAGCACCGGGTGTGGTGGAGGCGCTGGTCGCGGCGACGGACAGGTACGCGCGGCGCGAGCGCGAGGACACGCGCACACGGCAGGAGGCGGGCCGACGATGAGCCACCCGGACGAGCTCTTCCTCGACTCCACCGCCGATCGCCTCGCCGCGCTCCCCGGAGTCCGGGCCGTGGCCCTCGGGGGCTCCCGCGCCCAGGGCATCCACCGTCCGGACAGCGACTGGGACCTCGCCGTCTACTACCGGGGCCGTTTCGACCCGGACGACCTGCGCGCCGTCGGCTGGGAGGGGGAGGTCTCCGAGCTCGGCGGCTGGGGCGGTGGCGTCTTCAACGGCGGAGCCTGGCTGACGATCGACGGCCGCCGCGTCGACGTGCACTACCGGGACCTCGACGTCGTCGAGCACGAGTGGGCCCAGGCGCGGGAGGGACGCTTCCGGGTGGAACCGCTGCTGTTCCATCTCGCGGGCATCCCCAGCTATCTGGTGGTCGCCGAGCTCGCGGTCAACCGGGTGCTGCGAGGCGACCTGCCCCGCCCGGCCGTCTACCCGCCCGCACTGCGGCGCAGCGCACCCGAACACTGGTACGGCATGGCCACCGCCACCCTCGCCTACGCCAAGGCGGGCCACGGCCCCAAGGCATCCGTCACCCAGGTCGCCGGCGCGATCGCCCTGGCCGCCACCCAGACCGCCCACGCGGTACTCGCCGCACGCGGCGAGTGGACCACCAACGACAAGGGGCTCGTGGCCCGCGCCGGCCTGCGGGACGTCGACGGCATCCTCAGCGGACTGACGGCGTCTCCCACGGCCCTGGTCCGGGCGGTGACCGAGACGGAGACGGTCCTGAGCACCGCCGTGAAGAGGCCGCCCACCACCACGGACGTGTGAACACGAGGTGTACGCGCGTTGACGCGCAAGGTGATCGAATTGGTCGAAAGTGTGAGGTGAGACGCACTTTTGGCGTTGAACTCGTGTCGAGTACGTCTCAGTACCGTCACTGGACGAGGCGTTCGCCCCATGCTTGGCGTTTAACTCTACGAGTACAGCGCTACATGGAGGTGCAGGGTGAACGGGCGAACGGTGCTCGAGCGCTTTCCCGCCGGTGGTCCGCGCGGGTCGTGGCCGGCGGAGGAGTTCGCGCACGCGCGGCGCCTGGAGGGCCTGCCCGCGGAGGTCGTCATGGACCTCGCGACGGACACGTTCCTGGTGATCGTCCGGGGCGGCGAGAGCGGTGGTGACGTCACCGCCTGAGGGCCGTGCGGCTGGCGGGCCCTCAGGGTGACGTGAACACGACTTAAGTGGGTTCGTCTCCGCAACGTGCGTCGGTTCGTCTCCGCAGCACCGGCGCGGGAAGGACCCGGTGCCGTTGCGCCGCGCTCACGCGCTGATCGGACGGCACCATGACGGGGTCGTGCCCGTGACCCTGCACAGCGCGAGGTACAGAGGGATCGGCGGGGTGTACGGAACCGTGCCGTCCGGTCGGTGGATGAGCGCGGGCAGTGCACCCCGGGAGGTGTCGGGAAGCACCGCTCCGTTGGCGTAGTGCGCGGGCGAGGGCCACCGCAGGGCGTAGTCGGAGTCGGCCGGGACGATCCACCACCAGTGCGTCTCGTCGGCGTAGACGCACCCCACACGGGGCAGCCGCGGCATCAGCAGGGCGCCGAAGCGGGCGGGCACCGCCACCGCGTCGCAACCCAGCGGGACCACCATGCCGTCGGGAAGGGGCAGCCGCCGGGGCGGCGTGGAGCCGCCGTCCGGTGCGGTGCCGCCGGGCGTGGCGGACCTGCCCGTCGCGCGTCCCAGACGTACGAGCGTGTCCAGACTGAGCGCCTGGCCTGAGCCGGAGGCGCGGGCACCGCTCACAGCCATACGGCCCCCGATCCGTGCGTGTCGTGCGCGTATGCCCTGTGGGGCTGTGCCCCTTGGGGGTCGCCCTCGTCGTCCGCGGGAGGAGCCGGGTGCGGGGCCGGAGGGGCCGGATGGGACGGAGGGGCCGGATGAGGATCCGGGACCGGATACGGCTTCGGTCGGGCGCCCCAGCCGAGGTCGCCCCGGGCGTCATGGCTGTCCCGGGTGTCCCGGGTGTCATGGCCGTCCCGGGTGTCACGCGCCAGTTCCGCCCACACCACCAGCCCCCGGCCGTGCTGCTGCGCGCCCCAGGAGAGGCACATGGCCTCGACGAGGAGCAGCCCCCTGCCGTGCTCCTCCTCCGGCCGCTGCGGGGACGGGTGCGGTTCCCCCGGGGCGCGGCCCTCGTCGCGCACGGCTATGCGCACCAGTTCCCCGGCGTCGTGCAGTTCGCAGACGACCCGGCTGCTCGCGGTGTGCACGATGGCGTTGGTGACCAGCTCGGAGATGACGAGGTCGGCGGTGTCACAGGTGTCCTCGCACACCGACCAGGCCGTCAGCCGGGCTCTGGTCAGACGTCTGGCCTGGGCGGGGGAACCCGGGTGCGCGGCCAGCTCGAAGTGGAACCGGCGCTCGGCAGCGGCCCCGCCGGGGCCGGCTCCCGCGAGAGCGCCGGGGGCGAGAAGGCCCGCGGCGGCGTCTGTTCCTAAGGGCGGGGACGGAATCACGCTTGCCACTATCTCCCCGCCGTGAACACTTGGCAAGTGCCACTATGAAAAATGCAGAGTGCTGTGTGACGCGGTGAGGGGCCGTGGCACACTGCTCGCAACAGCACGTCGCGCGGCGCCAGTTGGGATCGCCGGAGATCCGCCGGATCTTCGAACTGATCTTCGAATGGCGCCGTAGGGCTGTCAGGATTCCTTCAGTCCGCGGGGACTGGTCCCCGGGCCCGCGGGACTCCTCCGGCCCGACGGAACTCCTCGGCAAAGTCCCGGATTCTTCGGTGGAGGTGGAGCATGAGCGAACCGCGGTCGGCACCGACCGTCGGGCAGGTCGTGCTCGGTCGGCGCCTGCACGACCTGCGGGAACGCGCCGGACTCAAGCGCGAGGAGGCCGCCCGCGTCCTCCGCGTCGCCCCGGCCACCGTCCGCCGTATGGAGACGGCCGAAGTCGCCCTCAAAATCCCGTACCTGCAACTGCTGCTCAAGGCCTACGGTGTCTCCGACGACGAGACCGAGGCCTTCGTGCAGCTGGCCGAGGACGCCAACCGCCCCGGCTGGTGGCAGCGTTTCCACGACATCCTGCCGGGCTGGTTCTCGATGTACGTCAGCCTGGAGGGCGCGGCGGCACTCATCCGGTCCTACGAACCCCACTTCGTACCCGGCCTGCTCCAGACCGAGGACTACGCGCGCGGGGTGCTCACATCGGGCGCCGTCGGACAGACCAGCCCCGACGACATCGAAGGCCATGTCGCCCTGCGCATGCAACGCCAGGAACTGCTCACCCGTCCCGACGCGCCCCGGTTCTGGTTCGTGTTCGACGAGACCGCGCTGCGCCGCCCCGTCGGCGGCCCGGAGGTGATGCGTGCTCAGATCGACAGACTGCTCGACGCCGCGAAGCTGCCCAACGTGACCCTTCAGGTCGCCCCGTTCTCCTCGGGGCCGCACCCGGGCACGTACGGGCCCTTCGTGCTGTTCCGATTCGCCATGCCCGAACTGCCGGACATGGTCTACAGCGAGTACCTGACCGGCGCCGTCTACCTGGACGCGCGCGAGGAGGTGGCGACCCACCTCGAGGTCATGGACCGCATGGCGGCGCAGGCCGCTACGGCACATCGCACGAAGGAGATCCTCCGGGATCTCCGCAAGGAGCTGTGAATGGATCGCATCACGTCCCAGCCCGCCTCACGAGGCCGCGGCGACCGGACCCGCGGCGAGCGGATCTACAACGGCATGCCCGCCAGGGAACTGGGCAGTGAGGGCTGGCACAAGCCGTGGAGCGGCGGCAACGGAGGCAACTGCCTGGAGGCGATGAAGCTGGCCGACGGGCGGATCGCGGTGCGCCAGTCCACCGACCCGGACGGGCCGGCCCTCATCTACACCACCGACGAGATGACCGCCTTCATAGAAGGCGCCAAGGCGGGGGAGGCCGACTTCCTGCTCTCCTGACCGTGCCTGGATTTTCCGCTGCCCCAACGCCTTAATTCTGGTGCCACCTTGAACGCCTTGAACGCCTCGAACGCTCGGAACGCCCTGACACCTCGAACACGTCCGAGACCACACCCGGCTACCGGCTCCGAAACCAAGTCCGGGATCACGGGCGAGACCGCGTCCGTCGGCTTCATTCATCGGCTGACGTCTTCCGACGTCGGCTGACGCCGACTGGCATCGGCTGACGCCGACTGGCATCGGCTGACGCCGACTGGCATCGGCTGACGCCGACTGGCATCGGCTGACGCCGACTGGCATCGGCTGACGCCGACT
>NZ_JBEXZD010000017.1:0-25249 GCF_040628575.1 Streptomyces sp. NPDC006393 | reverse complement strand
TGGCATCGGCCGGTCGTACGGCCCGATCGGTGACGGTCAGACGGCCATCGGCCGGTTGTACGCCCGATCGGCGACGGTCACACGGCCATCGGCCGGTCGTACGGCCCGATCGGCGACGGCAGTCGCGAGCTCCCCGTCAGGTAGTGATCGACCGCCGCCGCCACCGCCCGTCCCTCCGCTATCGCCCACACGATCAGCGACTGCCCGCGCGCCGCGTCCCCCGCCGCGAACACGCCGGGGACGTTCGTCGTGAAGCCGGCGCCGCGCGCGAGCGTGCCGCGCGGCGCCAGGTCGAGTCCCAGCTGGTCGATCAGCCCGTCCCGCCGGTCCGGCCCGGAGAAGCCGAGCGCGAGCAGCACCAGGTCGGCCGGGAGGTTCCGCTCGGTGCCCGGCAACGGGCGCCGCTCCGCGTCCACCTCGACCAGACGCAACTCGCGCACACGCCCGTCCGCGTCACCGGTGAACCGCAGCGTCGACGCCGCGAACAACCGCGCGTCGACATCCGCGGCGGGCGCCGTGCGCAGCACTCCCGCCTCCTCGTGCGCCGCCGACAGCCGGTAGATCTTCGGATACGTCGGCCATGGCTCGGTGTCCTCGTCGCGCTCCGTGCCGGGCTGGCCGTAGATGTCCAACTGGGTCACCGACGCGGCGCCCTCCCGCACCGCCGTACCCAGGCAGTCGGCCCCGGTGTCACCCCCGCCCACGATGACCACATGCCGGCCCGCCGCGCACAACGGCGAGACCGCGATGTCCCCCTCGCACACCCGGTTGGCCAGCGGCAGATACTCCATCGCCTGATGGATCCCGGTCAACCCACGCCCCGGCACGTCCAGTTCTCGCCACGCGGTGGCACCCGTGGCGATCACCACGGCGTCGTAGCGCGAACGCAACTCCGCCGCCCCGACGTCCCGCCCGACCGCCGTCGACGTACGGAACTTGGTCCCCTCGGCCCGCATCTGCTCCAGCCGGCGTTCCAGGTGGTGTTTCTCCATCTTGAACGCGGGGATGCCGTAGCGCATCAGCCCGCCGAGCCGGTCGTCCTTCTCGTACACGGCCACCGTGTGTCCCACGCGGGTCAACTGCTGGGCGGCGGCGAGCCCCGTCGGCCCCGAGCCGATCACGGCGACCGTCCGGTCCGTCAGCCGGTCCGGCGGACGCGGCGGGGTGAAACCCTCCTCCCACGCCCGGTCGGCGATGGCGCACTCGACGTTCTTGATGGTGACGGCCGGCTGGTTGATCGCCAGCACGCAGCCCGCCTCGCACGGCGCCGGACACAGACGGCCGGTGAACTCCGGGAAGTTGTTCGTGGCGTGCAGCCGGTCGCTCGCCGTCCGCCAGTCCTCCCGTGCGACCAGGTCGTTCCACTCGGGGATCAGATTGCCCAGCGGGCAGGCATGGTGGCAGAACGGGACACCGCAGTCCATGCAACGGTCGGCCTGCTTGCTGATGATCGGCAGCAGGGCGCCCGGAACGTACACCTCGTCCCAGTCCCGGACCCGCTCCCCGACGGGCCTGCGGGGCCACTCCTGGCGGGGCGTGGTCATGAAACCCTTGGGATCGGCCATGGCCGTCCCCCTTGCGTACTCGCGCGTACGCGCGTTCTTTCGTGTTCTCGTGGGTGCTCGTGGGTGCTCGAGCGTCCCTCGCGTTCCCGTCGCGTTCTCGCGCGTCCACGGGCGGCGCTCTTCCGGCCACGATACGTCTCCCGGGGCGCGCGTGCAGGGCGGGTGCGGGGGGCTTTTCCGCAGGCGGGGCGGCCTCGGTTAGCTCGGGGAGCCTGCCGCCGTCCCCTTCCTTCTCGGGGGGCCCGCCCCCGCCCCCCTCCCCTCCCGCCCCCGGCCCCCGTCCGCCCCCGCCTCCCGCCACGCCCCCAGCACCGACTCCACGTCCGCCGCTATCCGCCGGCGTGCCTCGTGCCGCGGCACTCCCTCCATCAGCAGCCGGTCGTACGGCGTGTCCAGATGCCGTACGGACGCCCTCACCGCCCAGACGACCGCGCCATCGGACAGCGCCCGTCCCGCCGCGCTGCGCCCCACCCGTCCGCTGCCGCGCACCGAGGCGTGCGCGGCGATGGCCCGGGCGCGCTCGGCCGGGCATCCGGGGAACAACCGCCGGATCTCCGCCGCGAACGCGTCCGTGAAACACGCGTCCTCCGCCGCCCGCCGCCGCGTGTCCCGGGCCCGGCGCCGGCGCCGGGCCTCGGCGTCCGCCAGACACCGCGCCTCGGCCCGGGCGAGCGCCGCCTCCTCGACGAGCACGCCCTGCCGCTCGTAGCGGCTCTTGCGCCGGTTGAACCGCACCACGACCGCCGACAGCGCGCTCTCCTCCCGCGACCTGCGGGTCAGCGCGGTGTCACCACGCGGCAGGAACACCAGGTGCCCGAGGTCGGCGCAGTCCAGGCAACGGGGCGCGCCCTCCTCCAGGACCAGCAGGGGCAGCGGGCCCCGGCGGCACCCGGCGCAGTGTTTGCGCCGCAGCGGCTGGATGACCAGAAGGCCGGAGCGTGGCGGGGGAGTTGGGGGCAGCGCCATGCGAGGTTCATTCCCCGGCGCTCTCCGCGCCGCACCCGGACTCCGCCCTGGCGCATCATGGCCGTGTGCGACTCGAAGCGATCACCTGGGAACGGCTCGGCGACCTCCTGGCCGAGCGGCTGCTCGACCTCGAACCGGGCGACGGCAGCCCCTGGCCGCGCATCGCCTTCGACGGCGCCCCCGCTGCCCGGCCGGGCGACCTGGCCGAGCGCGTCTCGCAGGCGCTGCGGGTGCGGGGCCGGCCGTCGCTGGTCGTGGGCGCGGAGGGCTTCCTGCGCCCGGCGTCCGTCCGGCTGGAGCACGGCCACCGGGACGTGGAGTCGTACTACGACGGCTGGCTCGACACCGGCTCCCTCTGGCGTGAGGTCTTCGGCCCGCTGGAGGCCGGCGGGGACGGCCGTGTCCTGCCCGATCTGAGGGACCCGGTCACCGACCGCGCCACCCGCAGTTCCTACGTCCGACTCCCGCCCGGCGGGCTGCTGTTGCTGCACGGTCCCCTCCTGTTGCGGCACTGGTTCCCCTTCGACCTGAGCGTCCATGTCCTCCTCACCCCGGGCGCGCTGCGCCGCCGCACCCCGGAGGCGGAGCACTGGACGCTGCCCGCCTTCGAGCGCTACGAGGGCGAGATCGACCCGGCCGGTACGGCGGACGTGCTGGTCCGCGCCGACGACCCGCGCCATCCGGCCTGGAGCGGCTGAGCACCGTCGCGCCCCGCGGCGGCCGGGACCGTCCCGGAGCCGACGCGGCCGCCGTCAGAGCCAGCCGTTGCGTCTGAAGCCGCGGTACAGCGCCAGACAGGCGGTGGAGATCACGCCGATGACCAGCGGGTATCCGAATCGCCAGTGCAGTTCCGGCATGTGCTCGAAGTTCATTCCGTACACCCCGCACACCATGGTCGGCACGGCGATCACCGCGGCCCACGCCGTGATCTTGCGCATGTCCTCGTTCTGCGCGACGGTGACCTGCGCCAGATGGGCCTGGAGGATCGAGTTGAGCATCTCGTCGAAGACCGCGATCTGCTCCTTGGCACGTATCAGATGGTCCAGAACGTCCCGGAAGTAGGCCTGTATCTCCGGGTCGACCACCCGGATCGGCCGGGTGGCGAGGTCCTCCACCGGGCGGCCGAGCGGGGCGACGGCCCGCTTCAGCTCCAGCAGTTCCCGCTTGAGCTGGTAGATGCGTCCGGGGTCGGTGCGCGCGCCGTTCTGCGCGAACACGTCCATCTCCACCTGGTCGATGTCCGCCTGGATCGAGTCGGTGACGCTCAGATAGTCGTCGACAACGTGGTCCGCGATCGCGTGCAGCACCGCGGCCGGGCCCTTGGCGAGCTGCCGCGGATCGGACTCCAGCTCCTCGCGCAGCGGACCGAGCGAGCCGTGCCGTCCGTGCCGTACCGTGATCACGAAGTCGTGGCCGACGAAGGCCATGATCTCGCCGGTGTTCACCACCTCGCTCGTCGCCGTCAGCTGCTCGTGTTCGACATAACAGACGGTCTTGAACACCGCGAACAGCGTTTCGCCGTAGTGCTCCAGCTTCGGCCGCTGGTGGGCCTCGATCGCGTCCTCGACGGCCAGCGGGTGCAGATCGAAGAGCTCGGCGATGCCCGCGAACTCCTGGCTGGTCGGCTCGTGCAGACCCAGCCAGACGAATCCGTCGCGGTTCTTGCGCACGCGTGCCACGGCCTCGACCAGATCGCCGGTCTCCGGCAGCCGGACGCCGTCGCGGTACGTCACACAGTTCACCACCGAGGAGCCCAGCGGCGACCGGGCGGGGTGGCTCAGGTCGACCGGCCGGCGCCGGCGGCCGAGCCGCGCCACCTTGCGGAGGCCGCCGACCTTGCCGAGGCCCGTCACCCTTCGCAGATTCCCTGCCATGGACATCTGGATCTCCTTGCGTGGATCCCCTCGCGTTCGGCGCTCACTGCGCCGTGGCGCGCCAGTCTGCCAGGCCGGCGCGAGCGGCGGGTAAGCCTGTGGGAACAGGGAGTTCCGCTTTGTTCCCGCCTGTGGACAGCCTCGCCGCCTCCTCGCGCCTGGAGCAGCAGCACCGGCTCAGCGGCCGCGAGAGGCGGCGTCCCGGGGAGGTCTTCCGCCCACTCTTTCCACCGCCAGGGCTCCGGCCCGGCAGCCCTCCGCCGCCGCGGCCTCCAGCGTGGCGCCGGTGAGCAGCGCGGCGAGGAACGCCCCCGTGAACGCGTCTCCGGCGCCCGTGGTGTCCCGAGGCACCGCGGGTACGGCGGGCACGCGGGCGCACACGGCGCCCGAGCGGGCCACCAGCGCTCCTTCGGCGCCCTGCTTGGCCACCACCACAGGGACGTGCCGGCTCAGCTTGGCCGCCGCGTCCGCCGGATCGGGCAGGCCCGTCAGCAGACAGGCCTCGTCGCGGCTGGGCAGGAGCACGTCCACCCCTTCGACGAGGGACAGGAACCGGTCCACGCCCAGTGCGGCGAGGAACCCGGCCGAGGCCGGATCCAGGCTCACCGGCACGCCCCGCGCGCGTGCCGAGGTGACGGCCACCGACACGAGCGAGCGGCCCGGCTCGGAGAACAGCAGATAGCCGGACAGGTGCAGCCGGGCCACCCCGTCGAGCAGCGTCTCCGACCAGTCGCCGGGGGCGAGCCGCAGCGACGCCCCGCTGTCGGTGAGGAACGTGCGTTCGGCGGCGGCCGCCGTGTCGACCAGGCAGACCACCGTTCCCGTCGGTGCGTCCGGGTCCACGACGAGCCGTGGACGCACCCCCGAGGCCACCAGCTCCCGCTCGTGCCAGGCGGCCGTCTCGGCGCCCACCCGGCCGAGCAGCCGTACCTCCGGACACCCGTGACGGGCCGCCCAGCAGGCCACGTTGGCGCCCGCGCCACCCGGCAGGAGCCGGATCGCGGCGGCCGTGTCGGTACCGGAGGCGAGCGGACCGCGATGCCGCGCGACGACGTCCGTCACCACGTCGCCCACCACCAGCAACGCCCCACCCGCGCCACCGTCCCCGCCGCGCCCCGCACCCGCGGCGGTCGCCCTGCCGGCCGCCGTACCCGCCGTACCCGCCGTCACATCCGGGTCCACGCCGCCGCGATGCGCGCCGCCAGGCGCACGTTGCCGCGTACGGCCGCGAGGTTGGCGCGCAGTGAGGCTCCGTCGGTGTGGCGCACCAGGTGGTCGAGCAGGAACGGGGTGACCGCCTGCCCCGTGATCCCCTGTGTCTCGCACGCGTGCAGGGCAGCGGCGAGCACCCGCGCGTGCAGCTCCGGATCGAGCTGTTCCTCCCGGGGCACCGGGTTGGCGACGATCAGCGCCGACTCGGGCGCACGCAGCGTGTTCTGCGCCCGCATGACCTCCGCCACCTCCTCCGGCGTCCTCAGCGTCCAGTCCACCGGATGGCCCGAGTCGGTGAGGTAGAAGCCGGGGAAGCGGTCCGTGCCGTAGCCGGCCACCGCGACTCCCAGGGTCTCCAGCCGCTGAAGGGTGGCGGGAACGTCCAGGATCGACTTCACCCCCGCGCACACGACCGTGATCCGGGTCCGGGCCAGCAGCCCCAGGTCGGCGGACTCGTCCTGCGTGACCGTCCACTGCCGGTGCACACCACCGAGCCCACCCGTGGCGAACACGCGGACGCCCGCCAGGGAGGCCAGCAGCGCGGTCGCCGACACCGTGGTCGCCCCGCTCGCTCCGGCGGCCACGGCGAGCGGCAGGTCGCGGTGGCCCAGTTTGCGGATCCCGTCCTCGTTCGCGACCCGCTCCAGCTGCTCCTTGTCCAGGCCGACCTGCGGCCGCCCGTCCAGCACCGCGATCGTCGCGGGTACGGCACCCTCCCGCCGTACCGCGTCCTCCAGCTCCAGCGCCACCTGGAGGTTGCGCGGGCGCGGCAGCCCATGGGCGATGATCGTGGACTCCAGGGCAACCACGGGACGGCGCGCGGCGAGCGCCTCCCGTACCTCTTCGGACACCACCAGCACGTGCCTGTCTCCCGTCTGTCGCTCCTCCCTCATCTCTGGCGGGCCGCACCCCCGGTCAAACCCCCGCACGGGCCCGACCCGGACGGGAACGTCCCGGACGGGACGTTTTCGAGGCACGGTACGACGACCGACGCGGCACCGCGGAGACGGCCCGGCCGAGAGGGCGCCGCGCCTCAGAACAGCGGCTCGGGCAGTACCCCTTCCAGCGCGAGCAGCGCGCGCTTGGTCTCCAGACCGCCGCCGAAGCCGCCGATGCCCCCGTCGCTCTCGACGACCCGATGACAGGGCACCACGACGGGCAGGGGGTTGGCGCCCATCGCCACGCCCACCGCCTGTGCGGCTCCGGGCTGTCCGACCCGCCCGGCGAGATCGCCGTACCCGACGACCGTGCCGTAGGGCACCCCGGACGCGAGCTCGCGCAGCACCTGCCGGTTGAAGCCCGAGATCAGGGACCAGTCCAAAGGCAGCTCGAAGTCCCGTCGCTCACCCGCGAAGTACGCCTCCAGCTGGCGTATGGCCTCCGCCAGCAGTGGGGATCCGGGCGCCTCGACGGGCTCGGCGCCCAGCCGTGACGCCAGCCGGGACAGCGCCCCGTCGCGCACCGCGTCGGTGGCGTGGAACACGACGTTGACCAGGCCGTCCTCCGTCGCCGCGAGCAGCAGGGGGCCGATCCCGGTGGTGGCCACGGCCCACACGACCCGCCGTTCGCTGTGTGCTTCCCGCTCCTGGCTGTTCATGCGGCCCACCGTACGGCCTGCCTCTGACAACGCGTGCCGACCTGCGCCTTCATCCGACGAGGAAGGGTGCGGCCGGGGCTTTGGCGGCGGGCAGGGCCGTGCGCACCACGTCCGGCTTGTCGGTGATGATGCCGTCGACGCCGTAGCCGGCGAGGGTCCGGGCCCGGGACGCGTCGTCGACCGTCCAGGTGAACACCTTCATCGGCTTGCCGTGAGGTCCGGTGAACGAGTGGACGGCGGTGACGTACTCGGCGGAGAGCGTGCCGTGGGAGGGGTTGATCAGGTCGGCGAAGCCCGCGTACCGGGCCAGGTCGCCCTCCGACGGCCGGCCGAGGAAGGCGGTCCTGACCCCGGGCGCGAGGTCGTGGACCGCGCGCACGCTGTCGGCGCTGAAGCTCTGGACGATCAGACGGCTCGCCAGGTGCCGGTGGTCGAGCCAGCCCCGCGCGCCGAGCACTCTGAGGGTCTGCCGCTCGATGCCCGGGTACAGCCCGGGGTTCTTGATCTCCAGAAGCAGCTTCTCGTGGTTGTGCTCGACCCGGCGCATGTACTGGTCGAGCCTCGGCACGCGCGTGCCCGCGTACGCGGGGGAGTACCAGCTGCCCGCGTCCAGCCGCGCGATCTCGGCGGCGGTGAAGTCCTTCACCTTCCACGGCGCCCGGTCGGGGAAGACCTGTTCGACGTTCGTGGTGCGCCGCAGACTGTCGTCGTGGAGGACGACGAGCTCGCCGTCCTTGGTGCGCTGCACGTCGTTCTCCACCCAGCGGAAGCCGAGCGCCGCCACCTTGTCGATGGCGGGAAGGGTGTTCTCCGGAGCGTAGGCGCCGGCGCCACGATGCGCGACGACCAGGGGCCGCCCACGGCTCCCGGCCGCCCGGACCTCGGAAGCGGACGACAGCACCATGGCTCCCAGGAGGGCGGTGGTCGTGACGGCAACTGCGCGCGCGTGCATGCGTACTCCTCGCATCGGATGATCACCTGAGTACAAGAGTGACGACATAGAGTCAACGAGGCCGGCGGGTGCAGGACGGCCACGGATTGAACGGTGTTGCCCGAGTCCACACACCGGTGCCGCACATCTGCGGCAAGGTCGTGTTTCTTTGCCGGAATGTCGTTCGACCCTTCCGGTGCGGGTCATACTCTCTGCGTCAACCCTGACCGTGGGGACGGTCGGGAGGCGGGGGCGACGTCACCACATTCAGGCACTCGACAGGGCGGAAGGGCAGCCGCGCATGCACGACGGCACGGTCGACGGATTCAGCTACGGGCTCGTCACGCCGCTGGTGGCCTACCTCATGGCCTGCCTGGGCGGGGCCCTCGGTCTGCGCTGCACGACCCGCGCCCTGCTCGTCGCCCAGAGCTGGCGCCCCGGCTGGCTCGCCCTCGGGTCCGCGGCGATCGGCTCCGGCATCTGGACCATGCACTTCGTCGCCATGATGGGCTTCACCGTGAAGGGGGCGCCGATCCACTACGACAGGCCGACGACGTACGCCAGCCTGGCCCTCGCCATCGTCATGGTGGGCGTCGGGATCTTCATCGTCGGTTACAGGGGCGCGACCGGCTCGGCCCTGTTCACCGGGGGCACGATCACCGGTCTGGGCGTCGCCTCCATGCACTACCTCGGCATGGCGGGCATGTGGCTCGACGCGACCTTTCAGTACAACACCCTCACCGTCGCCGCCTCCGTCGTCATAGCCGTCGTCGCCGCGACCGCCGCCCTGTGGGCGGCCGGCCAGGTCAGGGGCTTCCTGTGGAGCGTCGGCGCGAGCCTGGTGATGGGTCTCGCCGTCAGCGGCATGCACTACACCGGTATGGCCGCCCTCAGCGTCCATGTGCACGAAGCCGGCGGCGGCGCCCCGGGAGAGTCGCCGGCCGCCCTGCTCGCGCCCATGCTGATCGGCCCGCTCGCCTTCCTGCTGCTGGCCGGTGCCGTCGTGATGTTCGACCCGATGATGGTCATGGGCAAGCCCGACTGGACGCCGGTGGAGCACAAGCCGGGCGTACCGGCCCCCGAACTGGTCGCGCACTCCGCCCACCGCCCGGTGACCCGCCTCCGCCGGACGGCGGTCCGGCGCACCTCGCGCACCCCGCAGAACCGCTGACCGCACCCCCGGGGAAACCGCAGGCCCGGACCGGTTGTCAGTGGCGGGTCGTACGGTTGATGGCATGCGGCCCGTTTCCCACATCGAACGCACGGTGGCGCCCTTCGAGGTCGTCAGCCCCTACCAGCCCAGCGGCGACCAGCCGCAGGCCATCGCCGAGCTCGCCCGGCGCATCGAGGCGGGCGAGAAGGACGTCGTCCTGCTCGGCGCCACCGGTACCGGCAAGTCCGCCACCACCGCGTGGATGATCGAGAAACTCCAGCGCCCGACGCTGGTGATGGCGCCGAACAAGACCCTGGCCGCCCAGCTGGCCAACGAGTTCCGCGAACTGCTGCCGGACAACGCCGTCGAGTACTTCGTCTCGTACTACGACTACTACCAGCCCGAGGCCTACGTCCCGCAGTCGGACACCTACATCGAGAAGGACTCCTCGATCAACGAGGAGGTCGAGCGGCTGCGCCACTCCGCGACCAACTCGCTGCTCACCCGCCGCGACGTCGTCGTGGTCGCCTCCGTCTCCTGCATCTACGGCCTCGGTACTCCGCAGGAGTACGTCGACCGCATGGTGCCCCTCAAGGTCGGCGAGGAGATCGACCGGGACGAGCTGCTGCGCCGTTTCGTGGACATCCAGTACACGCGCAACGACATGGCCTTCACCCGCGGCACCTTCCGGGTGCGCGGCGACACCGTCGAGATCTTCCCGGTCTACGAGGAGCTGGCCGTCCGCATCGAGATGTTCGGCGACGAGATCGAGGCGCTGTCCACCCTGCACCCGATCACCGGCGAGATCATCAGCGACGACCAGCAGCTGTACGTCTTCCCCGCCTCGCACTACATCGCCGGTCCCGAACGCATGGAGCGGGCCATCCGCGGCATCGAGGAGGAGCTCAAGGAGCGCCTGGCCGAGCTGGAGAAGCAGGGCAAGCTGCTGGAGGCCCAGCGGCTGCGCATGCGCACCACCTA
Source organism: Streptomyces sp. NPDC006393 (assembly GCF_040628575.1). Taxonomy (NCBI): domain Bacteria; kingdom Bacillati; phylum Actinomycetota; class Actinomycetes; order Kitasatosporales; family Streptomycetaceae; genus Streptomyces; species Streptomyces sp. NPDC006393. The sequence goes on along the minus strand of NZ_JBEXZD010000017.1, from coordinate 14,970 downwards.
CGACATCGAGATGCTCCGCCAGATCGGCACCTGCTCCGGTGTCGAGAACTACTCGATGCACTTCGACGACCGCGCACCCGGCACCCCGCCGAACACGCTGCTCGACTACTTCCCGGACGACTTCCTGCTCGTCATCGACGAGTCGCACGTGACGGTGCCGCAGATCGGCGCGATGTACGAGGGCGACGCCTCCCGCAAGCGCACCCTCGTGGAGCACGGCTTCCGGCTGCCCTCCGCCCTGGACAACCGCCCGCTGAAGTGGGAGGAGTTCCAGGAACGCATCGGCCAGACGGTGTACCTGTCGGCGACCCCGGGGCAGTACGAGCTCTCGCGTTCGGACGGCCAGGTCGAGCAGATCATCCGCCCGACCGGCCTCGTCGACCCCGAGGTCGTCGTCAAGCCCACCGAGGGCCAGATCGACGACCTGGTGCACGAGATCCGGACGCGGGTGGAGAAGGACGAGCGCGTCCTGGTCACCACGCTCACCAAGAAGATGGCCGAGGACCTCACCGACTACTTCCTGGAACTGGGCATCCAGGTGCGCTATCTGCACAGCGACGTCGACACCCTGCGCCGTGTCGAGCTGCTGCGCGAGCTGCGCTCCGGCGAGTACGACGTCCTGGTCGGCATCAACCTGCTGCGCGAGGGCCTGGACCTGCCCGAGGTGTCCCTGGTGGCGATCCTGGACGCCGACAAGGAGGGCTTCCTGCGCTCGGGCACCTCGCTCATCCAGACCATCGGCCGAGCGGCGCGCAACGTCTCCGGCCAGGTCCACATGTACGCCGACAAGATCACCCCGGCGATGGAGAAGGCCATCGACGAGACCAACCGCCGCCGGGAGAAGCAGGTCGCCTACAACACGGCCAACGGCATCGATCCGCAGCCGCTGCGCAAGAAGATCAACGACATCGTCGCGCAGATCGCCCGTGAGGAGGTCGACACCGAGCAGCTGCTCGGCACCGGCTACCGCAAGACCAAGGACGGCAAGGGCGCCAAGGCCCCGGTGCCGTCGCTCGGCGACCAGACGGGCAAGGCCGCCAAGGCGGCCAAGCCCGGCAAGTCCGCCAAGGGCAGGGCGAAGGAGACGGTGCCCACCGACCGTCCCGCCGCGCAGCTCGCCGAGCAGATCGAGGAGATGACGGAGCGGATGCGCGCCGCCGCGGCCGAGCTCCAGTTCGAGGTCGCGGCCAGGCTGCGTGACGAGGTCTCCGAGATGAAGAAGGAACTGCGCCAGATGCGGGAGGCGGGCCTGGCCTGACCCCCCGGAGGTGCTCGCGCCCGGCCCGGCGCGGGCACCTCCGTACGCGCTGTGTTGCAAGACCGCCACAATGTGCGGACCGGGGTGCGGCGATGTCAGTGCCCCTGCGTAGGGTGCTGATCAACCGCGCAACGCGCGGCAGCCGGGGAGTAGTTCGAGAGGGGAATCAGCCGTGACCGTCAACTTGACCAAGGGTCAGGCCATCAGCCTGCAGAAGAACGACGGCGGCAGCCTGAACGCGGTCCGTATGGGTCTGGGCTGGCAGGCGGCGCCCCGCCGCGGCCTGTTCGGCTCCCGTACGCGCGAGATCGACCTCGACGCCTCCGCGGTGCTGTTCGCCGACAAGCAGCCGGTCGACGTCGTCTTCTTCCGCCACCTGGTCAGCGACGACGGCTCCGTGCGGCACACCGGGGACAACCTCGTCGGCGGCGCCGGCCAGGGCGGCGACGACGAGGCGATCCTGGTCGACCTGCAGCGCGTTCCGGTGCACATCGACCAGATCGTCTTCACCGTGAACTCCTTCACCGGCCAGACCTTCCAGGAGGTGCAGAACGCGTTCTGCCGCCTGGTCGACGAGACCAACGGCCAGGAACTCGCCCGCTACACCCTGGCCGGCGGCGGCAACGTCACCGCTCAGGTCATGGCCAAGGTGCACCGCGCCGGGACCGGCTGGACGATGACGGCCCTCGGCGTCCCGGCCAACGGCCGCACCTTCCAGGACCTCATGCCGGCGATCCTCCCGCACCTGTAGGACGGCACGGCCGGCGCTGCAGCGCACGACGGCACAGGAAACGGCACAGGCACAGGGGGACAAGGCGATGACGGCCGAGCTGGTGCGGGGGCAGAACCACCCGCTCTCCGAGGCCCGCCTCGAGATCCGGATCTCGGCAGGCACACCGGTCGTGGCCGCCGCCACGACCGCCGACGAGAACGGCAAGGTGCGCGGCGCCGACGGGGTGGCCCACCCCGGCGCCCCCGTCCTGCCCGGCCTCGAGGTGTCCCGGCAGCCGGCCGCCGACCACCGGCTCGCCGTCGACCTGGGCGCGATACCGGAAGCGGTGCACCGGGTCAGTGTGCTGCTCGTCCTGCCCGGCGGGATCCACGGCCCGACCCGGTTCGGCGCGGTCGCCGCCCCGTTCGTGGCCGTTACCGGCCTGGACGGCACCGAACTCGCCAGCTACACCGTCACCGGCCTGGACGCCGAGGCGGCGGTGATCGCCCTGGAGCTCTACCGCCGGCAGGACGCCTGGAAGGTACGCGCGGTCGGCCAGGGATACGCGGGGGGCCTCGCCGAACTCCTCACCGACCAGGGGCTGCCCCAGGCCCACCACCTGGCGAGCACGGTCGACGAGGCCGTGGCCCGCCACCTGGCCCGCTCGGTGTCCGCCCCTCCGCCGCGCACGGCTGACGCCGGCCGTTCCCGGCAGCCCGCCGGCCCGGCCCCCGGAGGGGACCAGGACCCCGACACCCCCGCGCAGCCGGCACCGCGGCCGCCGTATCCGGCGGGCGGCCCGCAGCAGCCCCCGTACCCGGGCGCGACCGGAGCGCCGGACGCGGCGGCCGGACCGCAGCCGACGGCGCCCGCGGGCGGGCCGATCGACTACTCCCACCCCCGGCGGCAGACGACGGCTCCGCCGCCGCCCCCGCCGGCCGCGCCCCCCACCCCGCCGGACCGGCCCGCGCAGCCCGTCGCCGGGGACGCGACCGGGTGGTCCATGGAGGAGCGGCTCTACAACCAGGTCTGGGGCATGTTCGAGGACCTGGCACGCACCACGGCCGCCTACCGCAGCGCCGTCGACTTCGCCGAGTCCCGCAGGGAGAAGGAACTCGACCAGGCCCTGTCCGACCCGCGCAACCGGATGGGCGGGCAGGGCGACGCCGCACGGCAGGCGGCCCAGGCCCGGCACACCCAGCTCGTCGACCAGGCCGGCGCGGCCCTCGACCGCGACCTCGCGCAGCTCACCGCCGAGTCGGAGGTGGTCGAACCCGCGCTGCCACCCGCGTACGCGGGCTGGGACAACCCGGTCTGGCACGGCTACCGGGTGCCGATGGAGATCCCGATGGCCGTGCGCCTCGGCGATCTCCACCTGCCCGAGAAGCCGTCCCTGCGCATCCCCATGCTGGTCCGGCTGCCGCTGGAACGCGGCCTGTGGATCGACAGCGGCCGCTCCCAGATGCCCGACGAGACGTTCGCCGACGCCGGGCGACTGCGGCGCCTGGCGATGGACGCGGCCGTGGCACACGCCGCCCGGCTGCTCGCCATCCACCCGGCGGGCGAGTTCGCGGTGCACGTCATCGACCCGGCCGGGTCCGCGGCGCAGGCGCTGGCGCCACTGGTGCGGACGGGAGTGCTCGCGGGCCCGCCCGCGGCCGGCGCCGCGGGTGTCACGGACGTGCTGAGCCGGCTCACCGAGCGGGTCGACCTGGTGCAGATGGCCGTGCGCGGCGGCGCCCCCGACGCGCTGCCGCCGGGATTCGACACCTCCGAGCAGCTGCTGATCGTCAACGACTTCCCGCACGGCTTCGACGACCGCGCCGTGACCCGGCTGCGCTATCTGGCGGACGAGGGCCCGGCCGTCGGCGTTCACCTGATGATGGTCGCCGACCGGGAGGATGCCGCCGCCTACGGACCGTTGCTCGACCCGCTGTGGCGTTCGCTGCTGCGACTCACACCGGTCGCCGACGACCACCTCGCCGACCCATGGGTGGGGCACGCCTGGACGTACGAGCCGCCGCTGGTGCCACCGGGCAGCCAGGTGCTCGAACAGGTGCTCGCGCAGGTGGCGAGGGCCCGGCGTGACGGGCACCGGTGACTGCGGACCCACAGCGGATCAAGACTAGGTAAAGCTACCCTGACCAGGTGAGTTGGCCTTTTCTTTACCTCGCTCTTTACCTTTCCTTGGTGATTCGGGTATGGTCGTCGGCACGGAGGGGAGTACTCCCTGTCTGCTGCGGCGTACCCGTCAATACGGATCAGGCCAGATCCCGGGGCGTCGGCCCGTCCCGGGTGGAAGAGACCTCCGGCAGCGACGACGCTGACTCATTTGCCGTACGTACTCGCCGGAGGCGCAGTGGAAGTTTCCGTGACCCTGTGGGTCCTGACCATCCTCGGACTGGCCGCCCTGATCGCGGTCGACTTCTTCATCGGCCGCAAACCCCACGACGTGTCGATCAAGGAAGCCGGGATCTGGACCGTCGTCTGGATCGCCCTGGCCTGCCTCTTCGGGCTCGGCCTGCTCGTCTTCGGCGGCGGGCAGCCTGCCGGGGAGTTCTTCGCCGGCTTCATCACCGAGAAGTCGCTGAGCGTCGACAACCTCTTCGTCTTCGTCCTGATCATGGCGAAGTTCGCCGTGCCCTCGCAGTACCAGCAGCGGGTGCTGCTGGTCGGTGTCCTCATAGCCCTCGTGCTGCGGGCCGCCTTCATCGCCGCGGGTGCCGCGATCCTCGCCAGCTTCTCGTGGGTGTTCTTCCTCTTCGGCGCCTTCCTGATCTGGACCGCCTGGAAGCTCATCCAGGAGGCCCGGTCCGAGGAGGAGGACGAGGAGTTCGAGGAGAACAAACTGCTCAAGGCGGCTGAGCGCCGCTTCGGCGTGGCCGACCGCTACCACGGCACCAAGCTGTGGCTCCGGCAGAACGGCAAGCGCGTGATGACGCCGATGCTGGTCGTGATGCTCGCCATCGGCACCACCGACGTGCTCTTCGCCCTCGACTCGATCCCCGCGATCTTCGGCCTGACCCAGGACCCGTACATCGTCTTCACCGCCAACGCCTTCGCCCTGATGGGCCTCAGGCAGCTGTACTTCCTGATAGGCGGCCTGCTGAAGAAGCTGGTGCACCTGTCGTACGGCCTGTCCGTCATCCTCGGGTTCATCGGCGTCAAGCTGGTGCTGCACGCACTGCACGAGTCCGGCGTCCACGTCCCGGAGATCAGCATCCCCGTCTCCCTCGGTGTGATCTGCGCCGTCCTCGCCGTCACCACGATCACCAGCCTCATGGCCTCCAGGAAACAGGCCGTGGCGGAGGAGGTGCGCGAACAGCAGGCAGACGGTGCCCTCAAGGACAGCGTCGATGCCTGACCAGCACGCACCGGCCCGACGGCGCACCGCGTCCGAGCACCGGAATGCGAAGCCGGCGGGCCGGTGCGACGATCGCAGCATGATCACGCGGCTCAGGGCGTACAGCACGGCCTGGACGACCGTCGTGCCGGTGCTCGCGATCGTCCTGCTGATCCTCACCTGGGGACGCAGCCTGCCCGCCGCGGTCGTCGTGCTGGTCACCGTGGTCCTCGCCGGCTCGGTGCTGGCCGCCGTGCACCACGCCGAAGTGGTCGCGCATCGCGTGGGCGAACCCTTCGGCTCCCTCGTCCTCGCCATCGCCGTGACCGTCATCGAGGTCGCCCTCATCGTCACCCTCATGGTGGACGGCGGCAGCAAGAGCGCGAGCCTGGCCCGGGACACGGTGTTCGCGGCCGTGATGATCACCTGCAACGGCGTCGTCGGGCTGAGCCTGCTCGTCGCCTCGCTCCGCCATCGCATCGCCGTCTTCAACGCCGAGGGCACCGGCGCCGCCCTCGCCACCGTGGCGACCCTGGCCACCCTCAGCCTGGTGCTGCCGACGTTCACCACCAGCAAGCCGGGACCGCAGTTCTCCGGGATCCAGCTCACCTTCGCGGCGCTGTCCTCACTGATCCTCTACGGCCTGTTCGTGGCCACCCAGACCGTGCGCCACCGTGACTATTTCCTGCCCATCACCCGGCACGGTGAGGTGATCACCAGCGACAGCCACGCGGAGCGGCCCACCGCCCGCAAGGCCTGGACGAGCCTCGCACTGCTGGGCCTCGCGCTCGTCGGGGTGGTCGGACTGGCGAAGGGCGTCTCGCCGACCATTGAGTCCGCGGTGGCCGCGGCAGGGCTGCACCACGCCGTCGTCGGCGTGATCATCGCCCTGCTCGTGCTGCTGCCCGAGACCATCGCCGCACTGCGCTCCGCCCGGCGCGACCGCGTACAGACCAGCCTCAACCTCGCCCTCGGATCCGCGATGGCCAGCATCGGCCTGACCATCCCGGCCGTCGCGCTGGCCTCCGTGTGGCTCTCGGGGCCGCTCGTCCTCGGCCTCGGATCCACCCACATGCTGCTGCTCCTGCTCACGGTGGTGGTCGCCTCGCTGACCGTGGTCCCGGGCCGGGCCACCCCGCTCCAGGGCGGAGTCCACCTGGTGATCTTCGCGGCGTACCTGGAACTGGCGATCAACCCCTAGGCCAGGCCGCCACCCCTGGCGGCGAGGCCGGCGTGCCGTGATAGACCGGGTCCCGAGCAGCGGTCGTCGATGCACGGCCGTACCCGAACGGACCCGGAGGAACCGTGCCCCGCACCCTGGCCCACGCCCCGATCATGATCCTCAACGGCCCCAACCTGAACCTGCTGGGGCAGCGGCAGCCGGAGATCTACGGTTCCGACACGCTCGCGGACGTCGAGGCCCTGTGCGCGAAGGCGGCCGCCGCACGCGGCGGCACGGTGGACTTCCGTCAGTCCAACCACGAGGGCGAGCTCGTCGACTGGATCCACGAGGCACGGCTGAACCACTGCGGCATCGTGATCAACCCGGCCGCCTACTCCCACACCTCCGTCGCCATCCTGGACGCCCTCAACACCTGCGACGGCCTGCCGGTGGTGGAAGTGCACATCTCGAACATCCACCAGCGTGAGTCGTTCCGGCACCACTCCTACGTCTCGCTGCGCGCCGACGGCGTCATCGCCGGCTGCGGAGTGCAGGGATACGCGTTCGCGGTGGAGCGGGTGGCGACGCTGGCCGGCGCGGGCCAGACCGAGGCGTAGACGTCTTGGCGCGGGCCGGGGCGTTGACGTCGGACCGCGCTCCGGCATCGGGCCGGGCCGGTCGGGCCGGGCCGCCGGTCGAGGGCGGGGAATGAGGACCGGCGGCCCGTGCCGCCCCAGGAGCCGTCATCCTGCGCGGGGCTGCCACCAGTTGACCGCGCGGCGGACCGCGGGGGGAGCGCACGCGTACGGCCCGCGCGTGCGAAGGCTTCACACGGGGTGCGCGAGGCCCCCGCGCGGCTCACCACCCGCGCGCGTGCCACTCCGGCAGATGCGGGCGCTCCGCGCCCAGCGTGGTGTCGTTGCCGTGTCCGGGGTAGACCCAGGTCTCGTCCGGGAGCGCGTCGAAGATCTTCGTCTCGACGTCGTGGATCAGGCGGGCGAACGCCTTCGGGTCCTTGTGGGTGTTGCCCACGCCGCCGGGGAACAGGCAGTCGCCGGTGAACACGTGCGGGTGCCCGTGCGGGTCGTCGTAGACCAGCGCGATCGACCCCGGGGTGTGCCCCACGAGGTGGCGCGCGGTGAGCTCCACCTGCCCCACCCGGATGGTGTCGCCGTCGTCGACCGGGACCTCGGTCGGCACCGGGATGCCCTCGGCGTCCTCCCGGCCCGCGTACGTACGCGCGCCGGTGGCGGCCACCACCTCGGCCAGCGCCTGCCAGTGGTCGCCGTGCCGGTGGGTGGTGACGACGGACGCGATGCCGTCGTCACCGATCATGCCGAGCAGCGTGTGAGCGTCGTTGGCCGCGTCGATCAGCAACTGCTCGTCCGTGGCCCGGCAACGCAGCAGATAGGCGTTGTTGTCCATCGGGCCGACCGCGATCTTGGTGATCATCAGGTCCTTCAGCTCGTGCACGTCCGCCGGGCCGCCGACCGTCACCTCTCCGCTGTACGTCATGGCCGTCAGCCTATAGCGGGAGGGCACCGGGGGCCGTCCGCGGCGAAGGCCCCGGGACCGTCCGCACGCCGCACCCAGGGCGCTGTACTGCCGCCACGGCTCCGGGCACGGGTCCGGGCGTTACAGCGGGGGGAGGGCGGGAAGCGCGCCGCCGGCCACCGTGAGCGCGGAGCCGTCGCGCCGTCCGGCGAGCCAGCCCAGCAGGTCGGCCGGGGCTCCGGTGACGGTGACCGCCGGCTCGGCCGCCTCCCGGCCCGTGCTCCACGCGCGCGTGCCGTCGGTCAGCCGGGTCGGCGGCACATCCGGGTGGCCCGAGAACCGCTGCGCGAGGAAGTCGATCTCCCGCTCCGCGAACTCGGCCGGAACGTCCTCCAGCTCGTAGCCGATACCGAGGTCCACATGGTGCAGCTCGACCTCCACCCAGCGCCGGAACGGCACCCGGGAGGCGGAGTCGGTGACTCCGTTGCGCAGCTCCACGGTGCGCGACCAGTCCGCCGGCACCTCTCCGACCTCCTGGAACCGGGCCGCGCTCGTGCGCACGTCGGAGACCTGGGCGTCGAGGTCGCGCGGGGCGTCCCGCTCGATGTCCGTGTCCCGGGCCTCGGCGGAGGCGTACATGGGACGACCCTCCAGGACGTTGACGAGCGCGTCCGCGTTGCGGGCCAGGTGGGCGAGGACGTGGCCGCGGGTCCAGCCGGGCAGCCGTGACTCGTCCGTCACAGCCGCGTTGTCCAGTTTGGCGACCGCGTCGAGCAGTCGGTCGGTGGCGTCCTGTACAGAGGCCAGGTCACGAGCGTGATCAATCATGGGCCTGACCCTAGCCGCGGCACACGTTCGGGTGAAGGCGGCGAACCGAGGCCGTAAATCGAATGCACGTGCTATAAGGTCGATCCTGGCGTCGGGCATGCTGGAGAGCCGGGGTTTGTTGACTATCCAGGCGGATCCGGGAATCCCACCCGGCGTTGTCAGTGGCTCCCCCTAGTCTGAAGAAGCACGGGGGCCCCGCCCCTGTCACTTCTCTCAAGAAAGGTGCGGACCGGCGTGGCCGACCGTCTCATCGTCCGTGGCGCGCGCGAGCACAACCTGAAGAACGTCTCGCTCGACCTGCCTCGGGACGCGCTCATCGTCTTCACGGGCCTGTCCGGGTCGGGCAAGTCCTCCCTGGCCTTCGACACCATCTTCGCCGAGGGCCAGCGCCGCTACGTGGAGTCGCTCTCCTCGTACGCCCGGCAGTTCCTCGGCCAGATGGACAAGCCCGACGTCGACTTCATCGAAGGTCTCTCCCCAGCGGTCTCCATCGACCAGAAGTCGACCTCGCGCAACCCGCGCTCGACGGTCGGCACGATCACCGAGGTCTACGACTACCTCCGGCTGCTCTTCGCGCGCATCGGCAAGCCGCACTGTCCCGAGTGCGGCCGCCCGATCTCGCGCCAGTCGCCACAGGCCATCGTCGACAAGGTGCTGGAGCTGCCGGAGGGGAGCCGCTTCCAGGTCCTGTCGCCGCTGGTGCGCGAGCGCAAGGGCGAGTTCGTCGACCTGTTCGCCGACCTCCAGGCCAAGGGCTACTCCCGCGCGCGCGTGGACGGCAAGACCGTCCAGCTCTCCAGCCCGCCCACGCTGAAGAAGCAGGAGAAGCACACCATCGAGGTGGTCGTCGACCGCCTCACGGTGAAGGACAGCGCCAAGCGCCGCCTGACCGACTCGGTGGAGACCGCCCTCGGACTGTCCGGCGGCATGGTCGTGCTCGACTTCGTCGACCTCCCCGAGGACGACCCCGAGCGCGAGCGCATGTACTCGGAGCACCTCTACTGCCCCTACGACGACCTGTCCTTCGAGGAGCTGGAGCCCCGCTCCTTCTCCTTCAACTCGCCCTTCGGCGCCTGCCCCGAGTGCACGGGCATCGGCACGCGCATGGAGGTCGACCCGGAGCTGATCGTCCCCGACGAGGAGAAGACCCTCGACGAGGGCGCCATCCACCCCTGGTCGCACGGGCACACCAAGGACTACTTCGGCCGCCTGATCGGCGCCCTCGCCGACGCCCTCGGCTTCCGCACGGACATCCCCTTCGCGGGCCTGCCGCAGCGCGCCAGGAAGGCCCTGCTGTACGGCCACAAGACGCAGATCGAGGTCCGCTACCGCAACCGGTACGGGCGCGAGCGCGTGTACACCACGCCCTTCGAGGGCGCCGTGCCCTTCGTCAAGCGCCGGCACAGCGAGGCCGAGAGCGACGCCAGCCGCGAGCGCTTCGAGGGCTACATGCGCGAGGTGCCCTGCCCGACCTGTGAGGGCACCCGCCTCAAGCCGGTGGTCCTCGCGGTCACGCTCATGGGCAAGTCGATCGCCGAGATCTCCGCGATGTCGATCAGCGACTGCGCGGACTTCCTGCGCCGGCTGAAGCTCGACGCCCGCGACAAGAAGATCGCCGAGCGCGTGCTCAAGGAGGTCAACGAGCGGCTGCGGTTCCTGGTCGACGTCGGCCTGGACTACCTCTCGCTGAACCGCGCGGCCGGCACGCTCTCCGGCGGCGAGGCCCAGCGCATCCGCCTGGCCACCCAGATCGGCTCCGGCCTCGTCGGCGTCCTGTACGTGCTGGACGAGCCGTCCATCGGCCTGCACCAGCGCGACAACCACCGGCTGATCGAGACCCTGGTCCGGCTGCGCGACATGGGCAACACGCTCATCGTCGTCGAGCACGACGAGGACACCATCAAGGTCGCCGACTGGGTCGTCGACATCGGCCCCGGCGCCGGTGAGCACGGCGGCAAGGTCGTGCACAGCGGCTCGTTGAAGGAGCTGCTGGCCAACGCGGAGTCGCAGACCGGGCAGTACCTGGCCGGCAAGAAGTCGATCCCGGTGCCCGACATCCGGCGCCCGCGCGACATGTCCCGCCGGCTCACGGTGCACGGAGCCCGGGAGAACAACCTCCAGGACATCGACGTGTCCTTCCCGCTGGGGCTCTTCACGGCCGTCACCGGTGTCTCCGGTTCCGGAAAGTCGACCCTGGTCAACGACATCCTGTACACGCACCTGGCCCGCGAGCTGAACGGCGCGCGCAACGTGCCCGGGCGGCACACACGGGTGGACGGCGACGACCTCGTCGACAAGGTGGTGCACGTCGACCAGTCGCCCATCGGCCGCACCCCCCGGTCCAACCCGGCGACGTACACCGGAGTCTTCGACCACATCCGCAAGCTGTTCGCCGAGACCACCGAGGCGAAGGTCCGCGGCTACCAGCCCGGCCGCTTCTCCTTCAACGTCAAGGGCGGCCGCTGCGAGAACTGCGCGGGCGACGGCACCATCAAGATCGAGATGAACTTCCTGCCGGACGTCTACGTCCCCTGCGAGGTCTGCCACGGCGCCCGCTACAACCGGGAGACGCTGGAGGTCCACTACAAGGGCAAGTCCATCGCCGACGTGCTGAACATGCCCATCGAGGAGGCGACCGACTTCTTCGAGGCCGTCCCGGCCATCTCCCGGCACCTGAGGACCCTGAAGGACGTCGGCCTCGGCTACGTCCGGCTCGGCCAGTCCGCGACCACCCTGTCCGGCGGTGAGGCCCAGCGCGTGAAGCTCGCCAGCGAGCTGCAGAAGCGCTCCACCGGGCGCACGGTCTACGTCCTGGACGAGCCGACCACCGGTCTGCACTTCGAGGACATCAGCAAGCTGCTGAAGGTCCTCTCCGGCCTGGTCGACAAGGGCAACACGGTCATCGTCATCGAGCACAACCTCGATGTGATCAAGACCGCCGACTGGATCGTGGACATGGGCCCGGAGGGCGGCGCCGGCGGCGGTCTGGTCGTCGCCGAGGGCACCCCCGAGGAGGTCGCCGGCGTGCCGGCCAGCCACACCGGCAAGTTCCTCCGGGAGATCCTGGGCGCCGACCGGATCAGCGACGCCGAGCCGGTGAAGGCCCCGCGCAAGGCCGTCGGCAAGGCGGTGGCGGCAGCCTCCGCGACCCCGCGGACGCGTACGGCCCGGGCGAGCACGACCCGGACGAGCACGGCCAAGGCCGCCGACGGCACGGCGACCAAGAAGGCCGCGGGCGCGAAGAAGACGGTGCCCGCACAGAAGACCGCGCGGGCCCGCAAGGCCTGACCGGACGCGCGCGTACGAGCGCGTACGGGCGCGCGAACAGCTGCGGCGAACAGGGCGAAGAGCTGGGCGCCCCACGGGTCCGACCCCGGGGGCGCCCAGCCGTATGCCGCTACGGCTCGCCCACCTCGGACGCGTACGGCGGTTCCGCACCCGCGCGGGAGCAGGTGACCGCGGCCGCCCGCGCCGCGAACCGCAGCAGCCGGGTCCAGCCCGCGGCGCCGAGGCCCGCGAGGCCCTCCGGGGACAGGGCGTCCCGAGCGGCCAGGCCGTGCAGCAGGGCCGCGTTCACGGTGTCGCCCGCGCCGATCGTGTCGACGACGTCGACCTTCTCGCCCGGCACGGAGTGCTCCGCGCCGTCCCGGGTGTACGCGGTGAGCCCGTCGCCCCCGTGAGTGATCACCACGGCCGAGGGCCCGCCGGCCAGCCACTCGCGCGGAGTGCCACCCAGCCACCGCGCGTCCTCCTCGGAGAGCTTCAGCAGCGTGACCGAGGGCAGCCAGCCGCGGAAACGGGCCCGGTAGGCGTCCGCGTCCGGGATCAGCCCGGCCCGGATGTTCGGGTCGAGCGCGGTGAACACGCCCTGGACGGCCGCGCTCCGCATCAGCTCCTCGTAGGCGCTCGCACCCGGCTCCAGCACCAGCGAGCAGGTGCCGAAGGACACCGCTCGGGTCCCGGCGGGCAGCGCGGCGGGCATGCTGAACAGCCGGTCGGCGGTCCCGTCGACGTAGAAGGAGTACGCGGCGGAGCCGTCGGTGCCGACCGTCGCGACCGCCAGCGTGGTCGGCTCCCCGCCGCGCTGCACACCGGAGACGTCCACCCCCGCCCGGCGCAGCCCGTCGAGCAGGGCCTGACCGAAGGCGTCGTTCGACGTGCGGGAGCAGAAGGCCGTGGGGGAGCCGAGGCGGCCGAGCGCGACGGCCGTGTTGTAGGGGCCGCCGCCGAGCGCCGGCTTGAGGTCCGCGAGGGCGCCCGCGCCCCGCGGTACCAGGTCGATCAGGGCCTCACCGGCGACGACGATCACGTGTCCGTTCCTTTCTCGGGCCGAGCGGGGCAGCCGCAGGAAGTGCGGTGGACGAAGGTGCAGGGCAGGCGCACGGTGCGGGCGGGCCGGTCCGGCTCGGCGAGACGGTCCAGCAGCACCCGTACGGCCCGGGCGCCGAGCTCCCTGCCGGGCTGGGCGACGGCGGTCAGCCGCGGGGAGAACAGGTCGGCCCAGTCGAAGTCGTCGAAGCAGCACAGCGCCATGTCCCCGGGCACCGACAGGCCGCGCTCGCGCAGCGCGCGCAGGGCGCCGATGGTCATCGCGTTGTTGGCCGTGACGAGGGCGGTGGGCGGCACGGCGAGGGACAGCAGGGACGCCGTGGCGCGCTCCGCCCCGTCCGCCGAGGAGTCGCCGTGCACCACGAGCCGTTCGTCATGGGGGAGACCGGCGGCGGCCAGGCCGTGGCGGAACCCGCTGATCCGTTCGCTGGTCGTGCTCAGGCCGGGCAGGCCCGCGACCAGGCCGATCCGGCGGTGCCCGAGGGAGGCGAGGTGGGTGACGAGTCCGGCCGTCGGTTCGGCGTTCTCGGCGCAGACCTGGTCGAAGCCGGGCGCCTCCCGCTCTCCGGCGTCCGCGCCGGTGCGCACCAGGCGGTCCAGGAACACGGCCGGTACGGCGTGACGCGTGAGGTAGGCGACGAGCTCCCGCGGATGCGCGGACGGCGCGACGATCACACCGTCCACCCGGCGCTCGTGCAGGAGCTGCACTACCTTGCGTTCGTGCGCGGGGTCGTCGTGCGGGTCGGCGATGAGCAGGCTGTAGCCGTGCTCCAGGGCGCTGGACTCGACTCCCTGGAGGATCTCCGTGAAGTACGGGTTGCTGATGGCGGACACCGCGAGTCCGATGGACCGGGTCCGGGACGTGACCAGGGATCGGGCGAGTCCGTTGGGCGTGTAGCCGAGCTCCTCCACGGCGTCCAGCACCGCCTGACGGGTGTGCGGCAGCACCGGACGGGTGCCGTTCAGCACATGCGAGACGGTCGCCACGGAGACTCCGGCGCTGCGCGCCACATCGGCCATGGTCGGCATCGCGCTCCCCTCCCCGAACCGCCGTGCGGCCCTTGCCTCGCACCACCGCCGCAAGGAGGCTCGTACTGTGCTGCCGCGCTGCCGCGCTGCCGAACCGTCATGCCGTCGTGCGGGCCTCGTGGCCTCGTGGCCGGGACCGTATCCCATTCCGCGCCAGACGTAAACGCTTGCGCAAACGTTTACGTCCCGCGGACCCCGCTCCCGGGCCTCTCGGCGCGGTGGGTATCGTCGGCGTGCACAACCCTGCGACCAGTGGAGTTCCCCATGCCCGGCCGTCCGTCCGCGCGCCGCCGTACGATCCTCCGAGGAGCGGCCCTCACCCCCGTCGCCGGGCTCGGGCTCGCCGCCTGCGGACCCGAGGGCGGCGGCGCCTCGGCCCCGGCCACCCCGACGGCCCCGGTCGACCTGGGCCCCGAGAGCGAGGTCCCCGAGGGCGGAGCAAAGCTGTACCGGGACCACAACGTGGTCGTCAGCCGGGACGCGGGCGGCACGCTGAAGGCGTTCAGCACGATCTGCACGCACGCGGGATGCCCGATCAACAAGCTCCAGGACACGACCCTGATCTGCCCCTGCCACGGCAGCCGGTTCGACGCCGCGACCGGCAAGGTGGTGCAGTCCCCGGCCACCGAGCCGCTCGCCGAACTCCCGGTGCACGCGCGGGGCGGCAAGATCGTCGCGGGCCCCGGAGCCTGACCGGCCCACCCCCGCGGGCCGGCTAGGTGTATTGACCTGAAGCGTTGTTCACGCGGTTGATCGGTGGGTGGCCGCCGAGTGCGGTGTGGCAACGGTGATGGTTGTAGGTGTGCAGGAAGTCT
>NZ_JBEXZD010000016.1:0-94389 GCF_040628575.1 Streptomyces sp. NPDC006393 | reverse complement strand
GCGAAGGACTGCTCGTCGACGTACTGGTTCCAGTCGACCCACTTGGACTGGCGCACCGTCTGTCCGTTGACCGTGTCGGTGACCTTGAAGTTCGGCTCCACCGTCGCCGAGTAGTTGGCGGTGTTGGTGATGAAGCCGGTGACGTCGTTGACGCTGGCGCCGTTGGTGGTGGCGACCTTGTAGAACTCCTGGACGGACGGGTCGAGGTTGCTGTCCCAGCCCAGCCAGGCGTGGTGGCCGGCGTCGATGTAGTTGTAGACGTTGGAGAGGGCGCCCAGCTTGTCGAGGGCGTAGCTGACGCCCTTCTCGTAGTTGCCGTTGGCCTTCATGGTCGCGCAGGCGTCGGTGCTGCCCGCGGTGCCGCCGGCGTTGGTGACCAGGTTGGGCAGCGAGTCGGGCTCGATGACGGTGGCGATCCGCAGGCCCGCGTACTTCGGGTCCGACAGGATCGAGACGATCGGGTCGATGTACTGGGTCTTGTACTTGTCGATGTCGTTCGGCCCCAGCTCGCCGTTGGAGGCGAGGGCGGCGCAGTCGCGGCCGGGCAGGTCGTAGATGACCAGCTGGACGACCAGCTCGCCGGAGCCCTTCTGCTTCAGGGCCTCGTCGAGGTGGGCCTTGAGGCCCATGCCGCCGTTGACGCCGTTGATCGCGGCGATCCGGTCGAGCCAGACGGCGGTGGGCTGGCTGGAGATGCGGCTGCCGCCCGGCTCGGCCGCGGCGTGCGCCGACCACTCGGGGTTCACGTACCCCTTGGCGCCGACGTACGGGTTGTCGAGCTTGCCGCCGGGGGGTGGGGTGGTGGGGGGCGGTGTGGTCGGGGGCGGTGTGGTGGGATCGCCGCCACCGCCGTCGACGTTGCAGGTGACGCCGTCGAGGGTGAAGGTCGCGGGGATCGCGTTGGTACCGCTGTAGGTGCCCTGGAAGCCGAAGCTGGTGGAGGCGCCGGTGGCGAGGGTGCCGTTGTAGCTCTCGTTGGTGGCGGTGACGGCGGTGCCGCTCTGGGTGATCTTCGCGTTCCAGCCGCTGGTGACCTTCTGGTCCCCGGCGTAGGACCACTTCAGCGCCCAACTGGACTTCGCGGCACTGTTGTTGGTGATGGTCACGGCGGCGGTGAAGCCGGTGGACCACTGGTTCTGCACCTGGTAGTCGACGGTGCAGGGCGCGGCGGAGGTGCCGGCGTTGGCGGGTGCGACGGCGAGGGCCATGCCCGTGCCCCCGGCGACGAGGGTCAGGGCGGCAAGCATCGCTGTTCTGCTGCGGCTCATGATGTGGGGTATTCCTCCTGTTGGGGAACTTTCCGAGGTGACTTACGGGTTGAGGGCGCGCAGATGGTCGCGCAGCCCGGCGCCGTACGCCGTGGGCGTACCGTCGTAGTCGGAGATCAGGGACGGACCCGAGGAGCAGTCCCAGGTGTTCCAGGTCCATCCCAGGTAGGACAGGTCGTGGTCGTCGAACCACTTCATGACCTGGTCGACAAACCCGTGGGAGCAGGTGTTCTCACCGATCTCCCCCGCGACCAGCGGCACCTGCGCCGCGACCGGGGCGATCGTGGAGTTCCAGCAGCTCTCGTTCGCGCAGGTGTTGAAGTTGTAGACGTGGTAGGCGGCGACGAGATTGCCGGCCGGGTCGGTCGGCTTGTACGTCAGCCACTGGCTCAGGTCGTTGGAGTAGGCGAGCCCGCCCGCCATGATCACGTTCTTGGCTCCGGTGCCGCGCACCGCGTCGGCCAGGTCCTGCATGCCGGCGACCTCGTACCCGATGCCGGGGCAGGTGCCGCCGTCGCGCCAGCACTTCCAGGCGTCGGTGACACTGGAGGTCGCCCGGTCCGGGTACGGCTCGTTGAACAGGTCGAACACGACGGACTGGTCGTCCTTGAAGGTGCTCGCGACCGACTTCCAGAACGACGGGGTGTACTGGGCGTCGGGCATCGGCTTCTGGCAGGTGGCGTGCACGTCGGAGCAGCCCGCCGAGTTGCCGGTGTACTGGCCGTTGGTCCAGTGCAGTTCGACGATCGGGGTCATGCCGTGCGCCTCGACGCGGGCCACCAGGTCCTTGACGGCGCCGATGTAGTTCGCGCCCGCGTACTCGGGCTTGATGTTGGAAAGTCCCAGCCAGCACTCCTCGTTGAGGGGGATGCGGACGGCGTTCGCCTTCCAGTCGGCGATCGCCTTGACGGCGGCGTCGTCGACGGGGCCGTCGAAGATGCCGTAGCCCTGGACGCACATGAACTCGCCGCCGGACCGGTTCACGCCGAGCAGCCGGCGGTTCCTGCCGTCGGCGTCCACCAGTTTGTTGCCGGAGACGTGCAGCGCGGGGGCCGTGCCGCTCGCCGGCGGTTCCGTCGGCGGCGGTGTCGAGGGAGGTGGCGTCGACGGCGGTGGCGTCGACGGCTCGGAATCCACGTTGCACGTGGTGCCGTTGAGCTTGAACGCCGTCGGCACGGCGCCGGCGCCCGACGAGGAGCCGAGGAACCCGGCGCTGACGCTCGCGCCGGTGCCGAGGGAGCCGTTCCAGCTCTCGTTGGCCGCGGTCACCGTGGTGCCGGACTGGGACCACTTGGCGTTCCAGCCCTGGGTGACCTTCTGGCCGTCGGCGAGGTCGAAGGTCAGGCTCCAACCGTTCAGCGCGGCGCGGTTGTTGGTGATGTTCACGGCGGCCTGGAAACCGGTCGCCCACTGGTTGGTGACGGAGTACTCCACCGTGCAGGCGGGTGTGGCTCCCTGTGCCGTGACCACCGGAACCACCACGCTCCCGACGAGCGCGACCGCACCGGCGACGGCTAAAAGTACTGAACGCGGGGGGTGTCGCATGAGCGACTCCTTGCAGATCGGGCGTGCCGTGACGGACGCGTCGACTGATGGAACCGCTCCCACTGGTGCGAGTGAAGGTAGCGCCAAGTGACGGCAAAGAACAGAGGGGTCACGGATTTTCGCCGACTTTCCCTCAACCGTGCAGCACAGGAGGGGGTCGGCCGGCGGGCGAATCATTTCGACCCTTCAAGTACTTGACCGACCTCACCCCCGTCCGCACTATGGGAGCGCTCCCACTGGTTCATGGCTTGTTGCTCCTCCCCCACCTTCTTCTCCGAGCCGCAAGGAGGAACCAGCACATGCACTCCAGACGCGGACGCCGCGTGACGCGGCGTCTGTGGACCGCCGTGGTGGCGGCCCTCGCGCTCCCGACGACCATGCTGGCCACGGGTTCCACCGCCGCGCACGCGGCGGGACTCCAGTGCAGCGTGGACTACAAGACCAACGACTGGGGCTCCGGCTTCACCGCCGACCTCACCATCACCAACCGCGGCACCGACGCCATCAACGGCTGGACCCTGACGTACGGCTACTCGGGCAACCAGAAGCTGTCGAACGGCTGGAACGGCAGCTGGTCGCAGTCCGGGCAGTCGGTCACCGTGAAGAACGCCTCCTACAACGGGACCATCGCCGCCGGGGCCGCCGTGAACACCGGCGCCCAGTTCAGCTACAGCGGCACCAACACCGCTCCCACCGGCTTCGCGATCAACGGCACCACCTGTGCCGGCGCGCACCAGCCGCCGATCACCGTGCTGACCAGCCCGACCGCGGGCGCCACCTACTCCCAGGGCGAGGCGGTGCCGTTGGCGGCGACCGCGGCGGCGGCCGACAACGCGACCATCGGCAAGGTCGAGTTCTACGACGACACCACCCTGCTGGGCACGGACACCAGCGCGCCGTACACGTTCTCGGCCTCTGGTTTGACCGTGGGCAGTCATTCCCTGGTGGCGAAGGCGTACGACAGCCTGGGCGCCTCCGCGGAGTCCACACCGGTCGGCATCACGGTCGCCTCCGGTCCCGCCGTGGTGGCCTCACCGACCCAACTGGGCGTCCAGCAGGGCAAGTCGGGCACCTTCGACGTGAAGCTGTCGACGCAGCCCAGCGCGAACGTGACGGTGAGCGTGGCCCGCACGGACGGCAACACCGGCCTGTCCGTGACCGGCGGCTCCTCGCTCACCTTCACGCCGTCCAACTGGAGCACCGCGCAGAAGGTGACCATCACCGCGGACTCCTCCGGCACCGGCGCGGCCACCTTCACCGTCTCGGCCCCCGGTCACTCCAAGGCCACGGTCACCGTCACGGAGCTGGCCGCCTCCAAGGCGTACGACGCCCGCTTCCTCGACCTGTACGGGAAGATCACCAACCCGGCGAACGGCTACTTCTCGCCCGAGGGCATCCCGTACCACTCGGTGGAGACGCTGATCGTCGAGGCGCCCGACTACGGCCATGAGACCACCTCGGAGGCCTACAGCTACCTCCTCTGGCTCCAGGCGATGTACGGCAAGGTGACGGGCGACTGGTCCAAGTTCAACAACGCCTGGGGAATCATGGAGAAGTACATGATCCCCACGCACGCGGACCAGCCGACCAACTCCTTCTACAACGCCTCCAAGCCGGCCACGTACGCGCCCGAGGAGGACACCCCGGACCAGTACCCGGCCAAGCTCGACACCTCCGTCTCGGTCGGCTCCGACCCGATCGCGGGTGAGCTGAAGTCCGCCTACGGCACGGACGACGTCTACGGCATGCACTGGATCCAGGACGTGGACAACGTCTACGGCTACGGCGACGAGCCGGGCAAGTGCGAGGCGGGCCCGACGGCCACCGGACCGTCGTACATCAACACCTTCCAGCGCGGCCCGCAGGAGTCGGTCTGGGAGACCGTGCCCCAGCCCACCTGCGACGCCTTCAAGTACGGCGGGACGAACGGCTACCTGGACCTGTTCACCGGCGACTCCTCCTACGCCAAGCAGTGGAAGTACACCGACGCCCCCGACGCCGACGCGCGTGCGGTGCAGGCGGCGTACTGGGCGGACGTGTGGGCCAAGCAGCAGGGCAAGGGCGGCGATGTGTCGGCCACCGTCGCCAAGGCGGCGAAGATGGGCGACTACCTGCGCTACGCGATGTACGACAAGTACTTCAAGAAGATCGGCAACTGTGTCGGGGCCTCCACCTGCCCGGCCGGCACCGGCAAGGACGCCTCGCACTACCTGCTGTCCTGGTACTACGCCTGGGGCGGCGCCACGGACTCCTCGGCCGGCTGGGCCTGGCGCATCGGCTCCAGCCACGTCCACGGCGGCTACCAGAACCCGCTGGCCGCGTACGCGCTGAGCTCCTACGCCGACCTGAAGCCGAAGTCGGCGACGGGTGCGACCGACTGGAGCAAGTCGCTCCAGCGGCAGCTGGAGTTCTACCAGTGGCTCCAGTCGTCCGAGGGCGCCATCGCGGGCGGCGCGACCAACAGCTGGCAGGGCCGCTACGCCACCCCGCCGTCCGGCACGCCGACCTTCTACGGCATGTACTACGACGAGGCACCGGTCTACCACGACCCGCCGTCCAACCAGTGGTTCGGCTTCCAGGCCTGGTCGATGGAGCGGGTCGCCGAGTACTACCAGCAGACCGGGGACACCAAGGCGAAGGCCGTCCTCGACAAGTGGGTGAAGTGGGCGCTGTCCGAGACCACGGTCAACCCCGACGGCACCTTCCGGATCCCCTCCACCCTCCAGTGGTCGGGCAAGCCGGACACGTGGAACGCCTCCTCCCCCGGCTCCAACAGCGGGCTCCACGTCACGGTGGCCGACTACACCAATGACGTCGGCGTGGCGGCGGCCTATGCCAAGACGCTGACGTACTACGGCGCCAAGTCGGGTGACGCGCAGGCCAAGTCGACGGCGAAGGCGCTGCTGGACGGCATGTGGAACAACGACCAGGACAGCCTGGGCGTCGCCGTCCCGGAGACCCGCACCGACTACAGCCGGTTCGGTGACAGCGTGTACGTGCCGAGCGGCTGGACCGGCACGATGCCGAACGGCGACAAGATCGACTCCTCCTCGACCTTCTCCTCCATCCGGTCCTTCTACAAGAACGACCCGGCCTGGTCGAAGATCGAGTCCTACCTCAAGGGCGGAGCCGCGCCCACGTTCACGTACCACCGGTTCTGGGCCCAGGCGGACATCGCCCTCGCCATGGGTTCGTACGCGGAGCTCCTCGAATAGTCCCCGCTGCTCCGCGTACCGCCGGGTGGACCCCAGTCCTGATGGGGTCCACCCGGTCGCCGTGCCCTCACCCCCCTCCCCCGAGAGGACCCCACCGTGCGAAGAACCCTCCGCAAGGGCCGCCTGCTCACGGCCGTGCTCGCGCTGACGGCCGGGCTGCTGGCCGGTGCTCCACCCGCGCTGGCCGCGGGCGCCGCGAACGCGACCACGGCCGTCGCCGCCGACACCTACACCTGGAAGAACGCCCGGATCGACGGCGGCGGCTTCGTCCCGGGCATCGTGTTCAACCGCAGCGAGAAGAACCTGGTCTACGCCCGCACCGACATCGGCGGCGCCTACCGCTGGGAGCAGTCGACGAAGACGTGGACCCCGCTGCTCGACTCGGTCGGCTGGGACGACTGGGGCCACACGGGCGTGGTCAGCCTGGCCTCCGACTCCGTGGACCCCGACACGGTGTACGCGGCGGTCGGGACGTACACCAACAGCTGGGACCCGGGCAACGGCGCCGTGCTGCGCTCCGCCGACCGGGGCGCGAGCTGGAAGAAAACCGATCTGCCGTTCAAGCTGGGCGGCAACATGCCGGGCCGCGGCATGGGCGAGCGGCTGGCGGTCGACCCGAACAAGGACAGCGTGCTGTACCTGGGCGCGCCCAGCGGCAAGGGCCTGTGGCGCTCCACCGACTCGGGCGCGACCTGGTCGCAGGTGACGAGCTTCCCCAACCCCGGGAACTACCAGCAGGACCCGAACGACACGACCGGGTACGCCAACGACAACCAGGGGATCGTCTGGGTCACCTTCGACGAGTCCACGGGCGCCTCGGGCAGCGCCACGAAGACGATCTACGTCGGGGTCGCCGACAAGGACAACGCGGTGTACCGCTCCACGGACGCGGGCGCGACCTGGCAGCGGCTGGCGGGCCAGCCCACCGGATACCTGGCGCACAAGGGCGTGCTGGACGCGAAGAACGGCTATCTCTACCTCGCCTACAGCGACACCGGCGGCCCGTACGACGGCGGCAAGGGCCGGCTGTACCGGTACGCGACGGCGACGGGCACCTGGACGGACATCAGCCCGGTGGCGGAGGCCGACACCTACTTCGGGTACAGCGGTCTGACCGTCGACCGCCAGCACCCGGGCACGGTGATGGCCACGGCCTACAGCTCCTGGTGGCCGGACACCCAGATCTTCCGTTCCACGGACAGCGGCGCCACCTGGACGAAGGCCTGGGACTACACGTCGTACCCCAACCGCTCGAACCGCTACACCATCGACGTCTCCTCCTCCCCCTGGCTCACCTTCGGCGCGAACCCGTCGCCGCCCGAGCAGACCCCGAAGCTGGGCTGGATGACGGAGTCGCTGGAGATCGACCCGTTCGACTCCGACCGGATGATGTACGGCACGGGCGCGACGCTGTACGGCACCGAGAACCTGACCCAGTGGGACAGCGGCGGCCAGTTCACGGTGAAGCCGATGGTGCGGGGATTGGAGGAGACGGCGGTGAACGACCTCGCCGCTCCCCCGTCCGGCGGGGCGCAGCTCTTCAGCGCCCTCGGTGACATCGGCGGCTTCCGCCACACGGACCTCACCAAGGTCCCGTCGATGATGTTCACCTCCCCCACGTTCACCACGACCACCAGCCTGGACTTCGCCGAGACGAACCCGAACACGGTCGTCCGGACCGGCGACCTCGACTCCGGCCCGCACATCGCGTTCTCGACGGACAACGGCGCCAACTGGTTCGCCGGGGCGGACCCCTCGGGCGTCAGCGGCGGCGGCACGGTGGCGGCGGCCTCGGACGGAAGCCGCTTCGTCTGGAGTCCGGCCGGCGCGGGCGTGCAGTACACGACGGGCTTCGGGTCGTCGTGGTCGGCGTCGAGCGGGGTCCCGTCCGGCGCGATCGTCGAGTCGGACCGGGTCGACCCGAAGACCTTCTACGGCTTCAGTTCGGGGAAGTTCTACGTCAGCACGGACGGCGGGGCCACCTTCACCGCGTCCGCCGCGTCCGGGCTGCCGAGCGGCGACAGCGTGCGCTTCAAGGCACTGCCCGGCGCCAAGGGCGACATCTGGCTGGCGGGCGGCGCGAGCGACGGGCCGTACGGGCTGTGGCACTCGACCGACGGGGGCACGTCCTTCACCAAGCTGTCCAACGTCGAGCAGGCCGACACGATCGGCTTCGGCAAGGCGGCGAGCGGGGCGTCGTACCAGACCCTCTACACCAGCGCGAAGATCGGCGGGGTCCGGGGCATCTTCCGCTCCACGGACAGGGGCGCGACCTGGACGCGGATCAACGACGACGCCCACCAGTGGGGTTGGACGGGTGCGGCGATCACGGGTGACCCCAGGGTCTACGGCCGCGTGTACGTCTCGACGAACGGCCGCGGAGTGATCTACGGGGACACCTCCGACACCGGCGGAGGAGGCGGCGACACCGGTGGCGGCGGTGACACGGGCGGTGGCGGCGACACGGGTGGCGGCGGCACGACACCGCCGCCCACGGGCGCCTGCTCGGTGACCTACAAGATCACCAACCAGTGGTCAGGCGGCTTCCAGGCCGACGTCCAGCTCACCAACACCGGCTCGACGGCCTGGAACGGCTGGGCGCTCGGCTGGTCCTTCGCCGACGGCCAGAAGGTCACACAGGCGTGGAACACCGACTACACCCAGTCGGGGGCGTCGGTGACGGCGAAGAACGTCGGCTGGAACGCCGACGTGGCGGCCGGTTCCTCGGTGGGCTTCGGCTTCACCGGAAGCTGGTCGGGGACCAACGGAAAGCCGACCGCGTTCAAGGTCGGCGACCAGACCTGCGCGATCGGCTGACGGCACAAGGGAGGACGACCGACGGGGGACGACAGAAGGGCGCGTGCCGTGCGCGACACGCGCCCTTCACGCGCCTACGGCGTGTACACCGCGGGCCGCGGTGCCGTGCTCATGCCCGCGCCGATGAAGAAGCTCGGGTGCGGGGGCTGGTTGTAGGCGGTGTTCTGCCACGCGAGGGCCGTGCGGTACTGGGTGTCGTGGAGGAGCGTGGTGATCCTCGTGCTCGTCTCGTACGGCGTCGAGTAGATGCGCAGCGCCTTGTTGTCGCCGGTCGGCCAGACGACCTCCTCGCGCCAGTCGCCGAGGATGTCGCCGGACAGCGCGGGCGTCGCCTTCGTGCCGTTGTTCGAGTGGACGCCGGATCCGGTCAGCAGACGGGTGTCCCCGGAGGTGCCGTACTTGTCGATGTGGGTGCCGTCGAGGAGTTCGCGGACCGTGTCGCCGTCCCACCAGGACAGGAAGTTGGTGCTGGAGGGCTTGCGGCTCGCCACGACCGTGCCCTTGGGGTTGCGGATGCCGCTCTCGGCCGACGACCAGGACTCGGCGCCCGCGCTGCCGGACCAGATGTCGCCGGAGACGCCCCGGCCGTTGTCGCCGTTGGGTGCCGTCGACCACAGGACCTGGCCGGTGCGCGCGTCCGCCATCCAGGAGGACGGCTTGGAGGAGTCCTCGTCGACCTTGAACTCCTCCAGGCCCGGCCGGGACGGGTCGAGGTCGCCGACGTGCATGGCGTCGCCGTGGCCGTTCCTCGTCGTCCACAGTCCGGAGCCGTTGTCGTCCACGGCCATCGCGCCGTACACGATCTCGTCCTTGCCGTCCCCGTCCACGTCCGCGATCGACAGCTGGTGGTCGCCCTGACCGTCGTACCCCTTGCCCGAGTTGGTCGAGGAGTTGGTGTCGAAGGTCCAGCGGCGGGTGAACTGCCCGTTGCGCCAGTCCCAGGCGGCGATCACCGTGCGGGTGTAGTAGCCGCGGGCCATGACCAGCGACGGGCGGGAGCCGTCCAGGTACGCGGTGCCCGCGAGGAAGCGGTCCACGCGGTTGCCGTAGGAGTCGCCCCACGACGACACCGTGCCGCGGGCCGGGACGTAGTCGACGCTCTGCATCGCCCTTCCGGTCCGGCCGTCGAACATGGTCAGGTACTCGGGTCCGGAGAGGACGTAGCCGCTGGAGTTGCGGTAGTCGGCGGAGGAACTGCCGATGACGGCTCCGGTGCCGTCCTTGGTGCCGTCGGCGGTCTTCATGGCGACCTCGGCCCTGCCGTCGCCGTCGTAGTCGTACACCTGGAACTGGGTGTAGTGGGCGCCGGAGCGGATGTTGCGGCCCAGGTCGACGCGCCACAGGCGGGTGCCGTCGAGCTTGATGCCGTCGACGATCGTGTCGCCGGTGTAGCCGGACTGGGAGTTGTCCTTGGCGTTGGTGGGCTGCCACTTGAGGACGAAGTCGAGTTGACCGTCGCCGTCCAGGTCGCCCACGGAGGCGTCGTTCGCCTCGTAGGTGTAGGCGACTCCGTCCGGGGTGGTGCCGCCGGGCGGTGGGCTGATCGGGACGTCCTTGTAGCCCGCGCGGAACTGGACGGCGTGCTCGGAGTCGCCCTGCTCGACGCCGTTCACGATCGCGCGCACCGTGTAGTCGGCCGAGTCCGGGGCACCGGAGTGGAAGTAGTTCGTGGAGCCCGTGACCGGGCTGGAGTTGACCTTGGTGCCGGCCCGGTAGACGTTGAACGACACGTTGTCCGGGTCGGTGCCGAGCCAGCGCCAGCTGATCAGATTCCCGTTGGCCGTGTGGACGCTGACCAGGCCCCGGTCCAGCTTCTCCACCTGCCGGGCGGTCGCCGCCTGGGCGGGCGTGGTGGTCAGGGCGGTCATTCCGGCGCCGAGGAGGGCCGCCGTGGCGGCCACGGCGGACAGGGCGGCGCGGCGTCTGCGGTGCTTGTGGTGCGGGGTGCGCGCAGGGCGCGCGGTGTGCGGCTGCCGCATGAGAGGCACCTCCATGTGAGGGGTGGGTTTGCCTCTCAGTCGCCGCCGGATGCAGGGGAGTTGCCGCGCCCGGCGGGCCGGTTCGGCAGGAGGGTTCGGCGGAGGGCTTCGGCGGACGGGTTCGGCGGAGGGCGGGGTCAGGCGCCGGCCGGCCTGCGGAACGCCCGCAGGGTGAACACCGGGTCGGGGCGGGGACGGTCCTGGTCGGGGAGGGCCGCGAGGCGTGCGGCGAAGGTCTCGGCGAGGGGTTCGCCGGGCGGCAGCGTGACGAACCAGCCGCGTCTGAGGTCGGCGATGGTGCGGCGGGGACTGCGGCCCTGCCCGCGGCCCGTGAAGCGGGCCTGCCCGGCCGGCACCAAACCGTGCTCGGCGGCGTATCCGGCCACGCGGTCCGCGGCGTCACGGGCGGCCGGGCTGGGCGGCCGGGCGGCGAGGACGGCGTCGACGTCGCTGCCGACGTTGTGGGCGGCGGCCTTGTCGACCGTCGTGACGTACACGCCGCCGGGCCTGAGCACCCGGGCGCACTCGGCCACGACGGCCCGGGCGGCGGCGGGGGTGGGTGCCAGGTGCAGCAGCCAGACGCTGGTGACCGCGTCGAACCGGCCGTCCGGGAAGGGCAGGCGGCGGCTGTCGGCGAGGACGACGGCACCGGGCAGCCGGGCGGCGGCCTGACGGGTCATCGCGGGGGCCCGGTCCACGCCGGTCACACGCAGCCCGTCGCGGGCGGCGGCCAGGCGGCGGGTGACGATGCCGGTGCCGCAGCCGACGTCCAGCAGGTGCCGCGTGTCCTCGGGCAGCAGGCCGAGGACCGCCTCCGCCGCGGCGGCGGCGCGGGGCTCGCCGCCCCGGGAGGCGTCGTAGCGTTCGGCTTCCTTGTCGTAGTCCAGCACGCGGCTCCCCCCTCCGGGCGCGGCTCAGCTCGCCCCGTGGACCCCTGCCAGGTCCTGGACCCGGCGGGCGAGCTCGAAGTCCATGTCGGTGACGGCGCCGCCCGCGCTGTGCGTGTGCACGGCGAGGGCGACGGTGTTGTAGCCGAGGGTGAGGTCGGAGTGGTGGTTCAGCTCCTCCTGCACCTGGGCGATGTGCACCACCATCGCGGTCGCCGCGAAGTGCGAGCCGAGCCGGAAGGAACGGGTGAGGCGGTCGTCTTCGACGGACCAGCCGGGCAGTTCGGCCAGACGGTCCTCGATCTCCTTCTGCGACAGCGGTTCCACGGGCATGGGCGCGTTTCCCTTCCTGGACGTCACGGCACCTGCGCGGTCCCGTTCAGACTGCCACAGGGCCGGCGGCGCGTCGCCGGCCGCAGGGGCCGCCGGATGCCCCGGGACTCAGTCGGGCACGCATTCGGCGGCCAGGTCGTCCGCCGGCGCCGCGATCCGGTCCCGGCCCTCGGCCTGCCGCACCCAGGCGTGCGGCAGGCCGTGGTCGCCGTGCCGGGCGCCGAGGATGTTGCCGCAGACGGAGCCGGTGGAGTCGCTGTCGCCCGAGTGGTTGACGGCCAGCAGCAACGCGTCCGCCACACGGGGGACGGCCAGCGCGCTGTAGACGCCGATGGCCAGGGCCTCCTCGGCCACCCAGCCGCCGCCGAGCCGCTCGAGTCTCTCCAAGCTGGGGCTGCCCTGCGCGGCCAGGTCCAGGGCCTGCTCCAGGGCTGCGGTGGTCTCCTCGTGGCCGGGGTACCGGGCGAGCAGCCGCAGGGTGCGCAGGACCGCGCCCTCGACGGAGTCCCCGGCCACGATGTGGGCGACGATCGCCGCGAGGGCACCGGCCGCGTAGTAGCCGGTGGGGTGGCCATGGGTCATCTGGGCGCAGCGGGCCGCCATGGAGAAGGCGGTGCCGGGGTCGGTGCGGGTGAGGCCGAAGGGCGCCGAGCGCATCACCGCGCCGCAGCCCTTGGAGTCGGAGTTGACGGGTCCGGGCCGCCCGAGTTCGGCCCCGGGGTCGGGCACGAAGTCCTGCGCGAGGCCGGACAGGCAGGCGTTGCCGGGGGCACGGCTGGGGGTGCCCCCTCTGGGGGAGTACAGCCATCGCTCGGTGACCAGGCCGCCGCGCGGACCGGCGTAGGAGCCGCCGCCGGTGGGCCGGGCGAGCTCACTGTCCTCGGGGCCGGTGCGGAGCTGGGTCTCCAGCCAGCGTGCGTAGGCCCAGCGCACCATGCGGGACCAGCCGCCGCCGATGCCCTTGTGCCGCTCCCGCTCGTGGGCCTGCCGGACGCCTTCCACGGTGAACAGGGTCATCTGGGTGTCGTCGCTGATCAGTCCGACCGCGCCGGCGCCGCCCGGGGAGGGCACCGCCCAGCAGGCAGCCGCGCACTCCGGCCCGGTACACCGCCGTCGCCTCCAAGGACGGCCCCCACGGCTCGTTGACGCGCGCCCCCTCATCGACAGGTGTTCGACTACGGTCGTACTCATGACCATTGTCGCGACCGGTGCTGCCGTGCCTCCCACCGCCCCCGCCGGTCAGGGCGTGGGCCCGCTGCTGCGGGCCTGGCGGGAGCGGCGGCGGGTCAGTCAGCTGGAACTCGCCCTGCGCGCCGACTCCTCGGCCCGGCACATCAGCTTCATCGAGACCGGCCGGTCACGGCCCAGCGAGGAGATGGTGCTGCGGCTGGCCGAGCACCTGGACGTGCCGGTGCGGGAGCGCAACGCGCTGCTGCTGGCCGCCGGTTACGCCCCGCACTACCCGGAGACCTCGCTGGACGATCCGGCGCTGGGCGCGCTGCGGGAGGGTCTGGAGCGGCTGATCCGGGGCTACGAGCCGTATCCCGCGCTGGTGGTCGACGCCGTGTACGACGTGGTGGCGGCCAACCGGGGCGTCACCATGCTGCTGGAGGGCGTCCCCGAGACACTGCTGACCCCGCCGCTGAACGCGATGCGGCTGACCCTGCACCCGGAGGGTCTGGCGCCGCGCATCCGCAACCTGCGCGAGTGGCGCGGCCATCTGCTGGCACAGATGGAGCGTCAGATCGCTCTGCACCGCTCCGGGGCGCTGCGCGCGCTGTACCAGGAGGTGGCGGACTACCCGGTGCCGGAGCCGGACGGCGCCCTCGAGGAGGAGCCGGAGGACGACGTGCCGTACTTCGCGCTGCCGATGCGGATCGAGCACGGGGGGCGGGTGCTGTCGTTCGTCTCGTCGATCTCCACCTTCAACACGCCCATGGACGTGACGGTGGCCGAACTGGCGATAGAGACGTTTCTGCCGGCCGACCCGGCGACGGTGAAGTACCTTCACTCCATGGTGTCTTGAGACGTCGTGAGAGACTGCCGGCAGGACTTCGGCGCGTTCGGGGAGGCGTGGCGTGAGTGAGCGGCGGCCCGCGCCCACCGTGGGTCAGGTGGTGCTCGGCAGAAGGCTTCAGGAGCTGCGGGAGGCGGCCGGGCTGTCCCGCGAGGAGGCGGCGCGGGTGCTGCGGGTGGCCGCGGCGACCGTGCGGCGCATGGAGCTGGCCGAGGTCGCGCTGCGGATCCCGTACGTGCAGGTGCTGCTGCCGACGTACGGGGTGGGCGAGGAGGAGGCCGCCGCGTTCGTGCGGCTGGCCGAGGAGGCCAACCAGCCGGGCTGGTGGCAGCGGTTCCACGACGTGCTGCCGGACTGGTTCAGCCTGTATGTGAGCCTGGAGGGCGCCGCCCGGCTGATCCGCTCCTACGAGCCGCACTTCGTGCCCGGACTGCTCCAGACCGAGGAGTACGCGCGTGCCGTGCTGGAGGCCGGGACGGTCGGGCAGACCGGCCCGGAGGCGATCGAGCGGCACGTGTCGCTGCGCATGGCCCGGCAGGAGCTGCTGGAGCGGGAGGACGCGCCACACCTGTGGGTGATCGTCGAGGAGACGGTGCTGCGGCGGCCGGTGAGCATCCGCGGCGCGGTGATGCGCGGGCAGCTGGACAAGCTGCTGGAGTACACCGAGCGGGACCGGGTGACGGTGCAGGTCGCCGAGTTCGCGGACGGTCCCCATCCGGGGACGTACGCGCCGTTCTCGCTGTTCCGCTTCGCCGAGCCGGAGCTGCCGGACATGGTCTACACCGAGTATCTGACCGGCGCGCTGTACCTGGACTCCCGCAGCGAGGTCGCCGCGCACCTGGAAGTGCTCGACCACATGACGGCGCGCGCCGCGTCGGCGGAGCGCACCCGCAAGCTGCTGCGGGAGTGCCGCGAGAAATTCTGAGAGCTCCCGTTCACCGTCCTTCCCCCCTTCCGACGCCCCGACCGAGCCGAGGAGTCACAGCCGTATGACCGGATCCGACGCCGCGCCCGTCCGTCTCGACACCAGCCGCCCGCACCCGGCGCGGGTGTACGACTGGTGGCTGGGCGGCAAGGACAACTACCCGGTGGACGAGGAACTGGCCCGCCGGATCCTCGCCGTCGACGAGACCGCCGTGCGCGGGGCGCGCGCCAACCGCCGGTTCATGCACCGGGCGGTCCGGGTGGCGGCCGAGGCCGGGATCCGGCAGTTCCTCGACATCGGCACCGGCATCCCGACCGAGCCGAATCTGCACCAGGTGGCCCAGGGCATCGCACCGGAGTCGCGGGTGGTGTACGCCGACAACGACCCCATCGTGCTGCGGCACGCGCAGGCGCTGCTGCGCGGCTCCGCCGAGGGCGGCACCGAGTACGTGCACGCCGACGTCCGCGACCCCGACACGATTCTGCGGGCGGCCACGGAGTCGCTGGACTTCGCCCGGCCGGTCGCCCTGTCGCTGGTCGCGCTGACGCACTACCTGGGTGACGCGGCCGACGGCGACGACGTGCACGGTCTGCTGAAGCGGTACGTCGGCGCCCTCGCGCCGGGCAGCCATCTGATCCTGTCGCAGGTGACGCCGGACCTGAACCCGGAGGCCGTGGCGAAGGCCGCCGGCCTGTTCCGCCAGGGCGGCACACCCTTCCACCCCCGCTCGCTGGCCGAGTTCTCCCGCTTCTTCGACGGCCTGCGGCTGCTGGGGCCGGGCATCATCCCGGTCACCGGCTGGCGCCCGGAACCGGAGGACGTCGCCGCCCAGGCGGAGGGCATCGTGCCCGTCTACGCGGGCGTGGCCGTCAAGCCCTGACCTGCGTGGGGTCAGGCGGCTCCGCCCTTGGTGTCGCGTTCGTCGTCGACGATCTCGGCGTCGACGACGCCCTCGTCCTCCTGGCCGGGGCGTGGGCCCTGCTGTCGGTCGCCCGCCTCCGTCGAGGTGGGCTGGGACTGGGCGTACATGGCCTGGCCCATCTTCTGGCTGACGGAGGCGAGTTTCTCGACGCCGGTGCGCAGGGGGGCGGTGTCGGCGTTCTGCTCCAGGAGGGTCTTCAGCTCGGCGGCGGCCGCCTCCACCTCGGCCTTGGTGTCCGCGGGGATGCGGTCGCCGTTGTCGCGGATGAAGTTATCGGTCTGGTAGACGAGTTGTTCGGCCTGGTTGCGGGTCTCGGCGGCCTCGCGGCGCTTGCGGTCCTCCTCGGCGTACTGCTCGGCCTCCCGCATCATGCGGTCGATGTCGTCCTTGGGCAGGGCCGAGCCGCCGGTCACCGTCATCTTCTGCTCGCGGCCGGTGGCCAGGTCCTTCGCCGAGACGTGCATGATGCCGTTCGCGTCGATGTCGAAGGCGACCTCGATCTGCGGCACCCCGCGCGGGGCGGGCGGCAGGCCGGTCAGGTCGAAGACGCCCAGCTTCTTGTTGTACGCGGCGATCTCCCGCTCGCCCTGGTAGACCTGGATGCCCACCGAGGGCTGGTTGTCGGTGGCCGTCGTGAAGATCTCCGAACGGCGGGTCGGGATGGTCGTGTTGCGCTCGATCAGCTTGGTCATGATGCCGCCCTTGGTCTCGATGCCCAGGGACAGCGGCGTGACGTCGAGCAGCAGGACGTCCTTGACGTCGCCGCGCAGCACGCCCGCCTGGAGAGCGGCGCCGACGGCGACCACCTCGTCGGGGTTGACGCCCTTGTGCGGGTCCTTGCCGGTGAGGTCGCGCACCAGGTCGGTGACGGCGGGCATGCGGGTGGAGCCGCCGACCAGGATCACGTGGTCGACGCTGGACAGCTTGATCCCGGCGTCCTTGACCGCCTGGTGGAAGGGCTGCTTGCACCGGTCCAGCAGGTCGGCGGTGAGCTCCTGGAACTGGGCGCGGGTGAGCTTCTCCTCCAGGTGCAGCGGGCCCTCCGCGGAGGCGGTGATGTAGGGCAGGTTGATCGTGGTCTCCGAGGACGACGACAGTTCGATCTTGGCCTTCTCCGCCGCCTCGCGCAGCCGCTGCACCGCCATCTTGTCGGCCGCCAGGTCGACGCCGTACTGCCCCTTGAACCGCTTGGCCAGGTGCTCGACGACCCGCTGGTCCCAGTCGTCGCCGCCGAGGTGGGTGTCGCCGTTGGTGGCCTTGACCTCGATCACGCCCTCGCCGATCTCCAGGAGGGACACGTCGAAGGTGCCGCCGCCGAGGTCGAAGACGAGGACGGTCTGCTCATCGCCCCGGTCGAGGCCGTAGGCGAGCGCGGCGGCGGTGGGCTCGTTGATGATCCTGAGCACCTTCAGGCCGGCGATCTCCCCGGCCTCCTTGGTCGCCTGCCGCTGGGCGTCGTCGAAGTACGCCGGTACGGTGATCACCGCGTCGGTGACGTCCTCGCCGAGGTAGGCCTCCGCGTCCCGCTTCAGCTTCTGGAGGACCCGCGCGGACAGCTCCTGCGCCCGGAAGCGGGTGCCGTCGACGGAGCCCTGCTCGGGGAAGCGCCACTGCGCCTCGCCCATGTGGCGCTTGACGGAGCGGGCGGTGCGCTCCACGTTCGTCACCGCCTGACGCTTGGCGACCTCGCCGACCAGCACCTCACCGCTCTTGGCGAACGCCACCACCGACGGCGTGGTCCGCGCGCCCTCGGCGTTCGCGACGACGGTGGGCTCGCCGCCCTCCAGGACCGCCACCACCGAGTTCGTCGTCCCGAGATCGATCCCGACCGCGCGTGCCATCTCCGTCCCCTTTCCACCACCGGTTCTGCCACCGGTTCCAGCAGGGCACCGTCCCGTACTCCAGCACAGAACCGGAGTGGGGCGTTGTCAATGCCGGGTTGCGACGCCGGTCGCCGTCCCCCGCACGTCGCCGCCCCGACCCCTGCGGTCCGGGTACCCCGGTGGCCGGGAACGACGACGCCGCGCCCCTGATCGGGGCGCGGCGCGCGGGGCCGGGTGCGCAGGACGGGTGGAGCCGTCCGTGGCGCGTCAGGCCAGCTTCGCCTCCAGGGTGATCGTCGTACCGGCGAGGGCCTGGCTGACCGGGCAGTTCTTCTTGGCGTCCTCGGCGGCGGCGACGAACGCGTCGTTGTCGATGCCGGGGACCGCGCCCTCGACGGTGAGGTGGATGCCGGTGATGCCCTCACCCGGCTGGAAGGTGACGTCAGCCTTGGTCTGGAGCCTGGTGGGCGGGGTGCCGGCGCCGGCCAGGCCGTGCGACAGGGCCATGGAGAAGCAGCTGGAGTGGGCCGCGGCGATCAGTTCCTCGGGGCTGGTCTTCCCGTTCGCCTGCTCGGCGCGCGACGGCCACGACACCGGCTGCTGGCCGATGCCGGAGGAGTCGAAGGTGACGACGCCGTTGCCCTCGAGCAGATTGCCTTCCCAGACGGTGTGAGCGGTGCGCGTGGTTGCCACGGTGTGTTCCATACCTTTCGCCTAGGTTCCCGTTTCCGGGGTTTGCCTGTCCTCCATCCGATCACATCAACGCCGCGCACACCCGTCGAACGGGCCACGACCTGCCGGAGAAGGTCGGCGAATCCCCTGCCGGGCGGTGCGGTGAGGGCCTACAGCCCGGTCCATGGCCGAACTCTTCCAAGTCCTCGGGAGAATCGCGGGATTTGGTGGGGTCGCTCTCGGCGTCCTGTACCTGCTCTACCGGGACCTTCGTGCGCGACATCATCCGCAGGCGCATGTTCCGGACCCTCACCTCGGGCCAGGCGACCGCCCTGTTCGGCGCGGTCGTGGTGCTCGCCTTCGCCAAGCTCCGCGGAGACCTCACCCTGTCGTGCTTCGGCTTCGGGTCCGACGCCCGGATGCCGGAGCCCGCCGGCGTACCGGTCAGGCGGCCCGCTCCTGCGGTCCCGGTGCCGGTTCCGCCTGCGCCGGGAGCGGCACCTGGGGGCCGTTGGCCTCGCGCAGCCAGCGGCGCAGCACGCGGTGGATCTGTTCGGCGCCGACGAGTTCCCCGTCCTCCGCCACGGGCGGGGAGCAGGCGAGCGGCGCCAGCAGGAACGGGCGGGTCTGCGCGCCGCCGAGGCCGCCGTGGGAGCCGATCTGCTCCTCGAAGGCGAGGACCTCGCCGTCGGCCGGGTCGTGGAAGGAGTTGACCAGGATGTCGGGGGCGTGCGGGAAGGAGTGGGTGCGGCGGACGGCGTCGGCGGCGCCGGGTCCGAAGGCGGCGAGCGGGCCGGGGTTGCCGTCGAGCTCGTCCAGGGGTATCTCGGCGCCGCGTGCGCCGAGCACCAGGCCGCCGTGCTCCTCGCTGCGCACCAGCAAGAAGCCGATACCGGGGTGGTTGGCGAGGGTGGTCAGCAGCCCGGGATGGCGGGCGTCCAGCTCCTCCCGGCTCATCCGGTGCGGCACGTCCGGGAAGGAGACCAGGCCGAGGTTGCCGGAGGCCAGCACCAGCGGCTCGAAGTGGCGGGCGGGCCGGTGGTGCTCACCGCCCTCCTCGACCGGGCGGCGCAGGGCGGCGCGTACGGCGGCCCGTGCCTCGGCGCCGCTGCGGGTCCTCCGCGCCCGGCGCGGCACGTGCAGCCCGCAGCCGGCCCGCACCAGGTCGCCGAGGGTGAGGCCGTAGCGGGCGCGGAAGGTCTCGCCGGGGCTCTGGCCGTGGTCGGACAGGACGACGATCCGGTACGGGCGCGGGGCGTGCTCGGCGACCTTCTCGATCAGCGCCAGCGCGCGGTCCAGGCGCCCGAGCACCTTCGCCGCGTCCCGGCCGCGCGGCCCGGAGTGGTGGGCGACCTCGTCGTAGGCGACGAGGTCGGCGTAGACGGCGGTGCGCCCGGCGAGCAGGTCGCCCATCACGGCGGCCACGACGACGTCCCGTTCGACGACGGTCGCGAAGGCGCGCACGAGCGGGTACAGGCCGCCCCGGGACACGCGCGGGCGCTGTCGGCGGATCCGGGCCCGAAGGGACTGGCCGATCTCGCGGGCGACCTCGGCGACGAAGGACAGGGCGGTGCGGACGGCGTTGGCGGGGTCGGAGAAGTAGGCGAAGTAGCCGGCGCGCGAGCGGTTGCCGGGGCCGCGCCGGGCGGACACGGACAGCACGAGGGCGGATTCGCCGGCACCGCCGCTGAACAGGTTGCCGCGGCTGGCGCCGTCGGCGGTCAGCAGCCCGCCGTCGCGGGTGCGGGCGACGGCGCGGCGCTGGAGTTCGACGGCGCTGGTGGGGCGGTTGCAGACCATCACCTCGCCGGTGTCCTTCTCGTACCAGCGGAAGGCGGGGACGTCGTGGTTGGTGCCGTGCAGGATGGCGAGCTGGCTGGCGCCGGTCTGGCTGGACCAGTCGGTGCGCCAGGGGACGAGCCGGTGGGTGGGCTCCCGGTGGTCCTGGTCCTCCCGGCCGGGTGCGGCGCCGAGCCAGCGCGCCACGGTCGGCATCAGCCCCTTGTCCACGGCGTCCCGCAGCACGTCGTGGCCGACGCCGTCGAGCTGGACGACGAGGGTGCCGGGCGTGGACTCACAGGGCGGCCGGCGCCCGCGGCGGCGGTCGGCGAGCCGGGACAGGCGGCGCCGGTAGGCGTCGTCGTCGCGGACGGCGAGGGCGGCGCCGGTGGCGGAGGCGACCGCGGACATGACGGCGGCCACGATGACGGCGGTCTCGGGGGCCGCCTCGGGCTGGCCGGAGGGGTTGACGCGCAGGGCGAGCAGGAGCAGGGAGCCGTTGAGGAAGAACACCAGCAGCCCGAGGACCAGCGCGGGCACGAGCAGCAGCAGCCGTACCAGCAGCGGCCAGACGACGGCCGAGAGGACACCGAAGGCGCCGGCGCCGAGCGCGGCGGTGACGGCGATGGTGGTGGCGCTGTCGCCGTCGGCGGACTGGAGCTGGAAGTCCGGCAGGATCCCGGCCAGCACCAGCATGGTGACCGTGGAGACGCCCCACACGGCGACGCTCCGCCCGACCTGCCTGGCGGCCCGCCGCCACCACCCGCCACGCACGCCGACGCTCCTCACGTTCCGACCCGGACTTTTGCACGAACCTGCCCCAGCTTGTCACACGCCTGGCGGAACCCTCCGCCCCGGAGCGGCTCGGTGCGCGCCCGACGGCGGGCCCGTTGCGCGGAGCGAGACACCCCCCTATCCGCCGTCGTAGCCGGCCGTGGGCATGGACAGGCGGCGGTGCACCCGGGCCTTCATCTGGGCGTCGTAGGACGGCTCGGCCTGGCCCACGGTCTCCACCCGGACCCCGCGTCGCGCGCACTCGGCGGTGAACTCCTCGACGGAGGACAGCGCCCGCTCCAGCACCCGGCGGCTGGGCGCGACGAAGACGTCGACGCCGGGACGGACACCGTCCCACAGGGCGCCGTGGTCCGGGCGCAGGCCGCGGACGAGGAGTTCGCGGGCGACCACGTAGCCGTGCTCGGCCGCCCAGCGTGCGCACATCGCGTGCTGGCCGCGGGAGTCCACGAGGAAGGGCTCGTCGTTCAGCTCCTCCAGGGGCGTCAGGCTGGCGATCGCGGTCACGCGGACCGGCGTCGCGGCGGCCTCGCCGCGGGCGTCGCGCACTTCTCCCATGGCGTCCCCCTCACCTCCGGGTTGCGCCGCCGACCCTACCGCCGCACGTAGGCTCAGGGGGAGTCGCGCGAAGGAGGCAAAGAAGGTGCCGGTGGAGATCACCTGGTGGGGTCACGCGACGTGCACGGTCGAGGATTCGCACGTCCGTTTGCTGACCGATCCGCTGTTCGCCCGCCGCCTCGCGCATCTGCGGCGCCGCAGGGGCGCGCTGCCGCCGCCGGGCGCCTGGCACACGGACGTGGCGCTCGTCTCCCATCTGCACGCCGACCATCTGCACCTTCCCTCGCTGGACCGCCTCGCCCCCGGCACGCGCCTGCTGGTGCCGCGGGGCGCGCTCCGGGCGGTGCCGGGGCTGCGCCGGCTCGGGCGGCCCGGGCGGCTGCGGATCACCGAGGTGGCGCCCGGGGAGCGGGTCGAGGTCGGTGCCGTCACGGTGCGGGTGGTCTCCGCCCGGCACGACGGGCGGCGGCTGCCGGTGGGCCCGCACCGCTCGCCCGCGCTCGGCTACGTCGTCGAGGGCGAGGGCCGGACGTACTTCGCCGGTGACACCGGGCTGTTCGAGACGATGGCCGAGGAGGTCGGGCCGGTCGACGTGGCGCTGTTGCCGGTGGGCGGCTGGGGTCCGTACCTCGGCGAGGGGCACCTGGACGCGGGGCGGGCGGCGCAGGCACTGGCCCGGCTCGCGCCGCGCTGCGCGGTGCCGGTGCACTACGGCACGTACTGGCCGATCGGGATGGACGCCGTGCGCCCCCACGAGTTCCATGCGCCGGGCGACGAGTTCGTGCGCCTCGCGGCGCTGCGCGCGCCGGGCGTGGCCGTGCACCGGCTGGGGCACGGGGAGAGCGTGCGCCTGGAGGTCGCCCGGTGATACGACTGGCCGCCGCCGCGGCGACGGTGGTGCCGACGGAGTCCACCCAGCAGGCGATCGGTTATCCGTCGCTGTTCCTGCTGGTGCTGATCGGGGCGCTGGTGCCGGTGGTGCCCACGGGTGCGCTGGTCAGTTCGGCGGCCGTGGTCGCGGTGCATCAGACGGCGCCGTTCTCGCTGGCGCTGGTGTTCGCGACGGCGTCGCTGGCCGCGTTCTGCGGGGACGCGGCCCTGTACTGGCTGGGGCGGCGCGGGCTGGGGTCGAGGAACGGCTCGCGCTGGCTGGAGGCGATCCGCTCGCGCGCGCCGCGGGACCGGCTGGAGCAGGCCCAGGAGAAGCTGGCCGAGCACGGAGTGGCCGTGCTGGTGCTGTCCCGGCTCGTGCCGGCCGGCCGGGTTCCGGTGATGCTGGCCTGTCTGCTGGCGAAGTGGCCGCTGCGGCGCTTCTCCCGCGGCAACCTTCCCGCCTGTCTGGCGTGGGCGGCGACGTACCAGGTGATCGGCATCCTCGGGGGCTCCCTGTTCCCGGAGCCCTGGGAGGGTGTGGTGGCCGCCGTCGTCCTGACCGTGCTGATCGGTGCGGCTCCGGGCGTCTGGCGCCGCGTCCGGCGCTCGGCCGCGGTCCACCGGTCCGGCTGACCGGCCGACCGCGGCCGTCCGGAGCATCACTCCAGGATCCGGGAGCCGCCCACCGGGAGGTCCCACAGGTCCTCGCGGGGCAGGCCCGCCTTGTCCCAGGCGGCCCGGACGCGGGCGAGGGGTTCCAGGACCGGCTCGGCGGACAGCACGAACGTGCCCCAGTGCATGGGCGCCATGCGGCGGGCTCCGACGTCCTGGGCGGCCCGCACGGCCTCCTCCGGGTCGCAGTGGACGTCGCTGAGCCACCAGCGCGGGTCGTAGGCGCCGATGGGAAGCAGGGCGAGGTCGATGCCGGGGTAGCGGCGGCCGATACGGGAGAACCAGTGGCCGTAGCCGGTGTCGCCGGCGAAGTACACGCGCTGTCCGTCGGCGTCGGTGAGCACCCAGCCGCCCCACAGGCTGCGGCAGGTGTCGGTGAGGGTGCGCTTGGACCAGTGGTGCGCGGGCACGAAGTCGAGGCGGACCCCGGACAGTTCGGACGCCTCCCACCAGTCCAGCTCGGTGACGCGGGTGAACCGGCGGCGCCGGAACCAGCGGCCGAGTCCGGCCGGCGCGAACACCGGTGTGTCCCGCGGGAGTCTGCGCAGGGTGGGCGCGTCCAGGTGGTCGTAGTGGTTGTGGCTGATGACGACGGCGTCGACCGGCGGCAGCGCGTCCCAGGCGACGCCGACGGGGGTGATACGGGCCGGGGTGCCGATGATGCGGCGGGACCACACCGGGTCGGTGAGCACGGTCAGCCCGCCGATCCTCAGGACCCAACTGGCGTGCCCCGCCCAGGTGACGGCGACAGTGCGGGCGTCCACACGGGGCAGCGGACCGGGCTCGTAGGGCAGCAGAGGGATGTCGGCCAGGCCCTCCTTGCCGGGGCGTACGGCGCCCTCTCGGGCGAACCGGGCGAAGGCCTTCAGGCCGGGCAGCGGGGCGGTGAGCCGGTCGTGGAAGGTACGCGGCCACAGCCGCCGCTCCGCCGGCGGCCGGGGCTCGGCCTGCGGCGGGAACGGGACGGCGGTCCGCCGGGACGTCAGAGGGGCCGGGGCCGCCGCGGCGTCGGCCTCCCGGGCGTGCGTGGTCGTGGACGTGGTCGCTCCGGTGTACCGGGACGTGGTCGGCTCGGACTGCTGCGTCATCGAGGAGGCTCCCATCGCTGAGCGTCGTCGCGGAGATCGTCGAAGACGGACCTCAAGGAGATCAACGCGCGTTGCAGGTGCGGCAGTTCCAACGGCGTGGGCGACAGGAGGCATTCCGTGCGCTGCTCCTCGGTGTCGCCGAGCAGCTCCGTGGTGGACAGCCGCACACGCAGCGCGCCGAGGTCGTCGCCGAAGCGGTGGCCGCCGGGCGTGGGCATGCCCAGCAGGGCGCCGAGGAAGTCCTCCAGTTCCTGCGCGTCGCCGACGCCGCGGGCGGCGAGGGCGGGGCGCAGCGGGCCGAGGTCGGCGTAGAGGTGGCGGCCGGCCTGCGGCGGCAGGGCCAGCGCGCCCGCCGCGACGACGGCGGCGTGCAGGGCGTGGGCCACGCGCGCGTGCAGCCGCACGGTGGCGGTCAGCCGGGCGGTGACGGGCTCGGGTTCGTCGAGGGCGTAGGCGGCAGCGGCGGCGACGGGCTCGGCGATCCGGGCGTCCAGCGCGGTGAGGATGTCGAGCACGCGCGCGTGCAGCGCGTCCCCGGTGGCTCCGGTGGGGAAGCGGGCGATCGCGGCGGGCCAGCCGCTGGGCAGGAACGCGCCGGCCAGGTCGGTGACCACGGTGACCCGTTCGGGCAGCATCTCGGCGGGGCTGAGCAGCATCGTCTCGTGCGGGGTGTGCCAGGTGTCGCGCCAGGTCTCGTCGCTGACCAGGTGCAGTCCCTCGGCCGCGGCGGCCTCCACGGTCTCGTGCAGCACCTCCGGCGGCGCGACCGTGCCGGTGGGGTCGTCGGCGACGGACAGCACCAGCAGCCGGGGGTCGCCGCCCTCCGCCCGGACCCTGCGGACCGTCTCCAGCAGGGCGTACGGGTCGGGCACGCCGCCGCACTCGGCCGGGGTGGCGACGGGGAAGGCCGGTCTGCCGAGCAGACGCGCGTAAGGCGCCCACCAGGCGGCGCAGGGCCGGGGGACGAGGACGTCGCCGCCGAGCGCGGCCGTCAGCGCCAGCAGCAGGCAGGGCGCGCCGGGTCCCGCCGCCACGTGACCGGGCCGGGTGGACAGGCCGCGCCGCCGCCAGTAGCCGCCGGCCGCGTCCAGGAGCGCGGCGCCGCCGCCGATCGGTCTGTCCCGGGCCCGGGTCCGGCCCGCGGCCGCGCCGAGCGCTGCGGACAGCTCGGGCAGCACCGGCAGTCCGTCGTCGGGGAGGGCCGACGGCCCGTAGCGGACGGGGCCGTGCCCTTCCGGGTCCGTCCGCCGCATGGCAACCTCCGCGCAGTCCTCGCCGCCGTCTCGTCTCACCGTCGGGCCTGGGCTCGCCGTCGGGCCTTGCGCGTGCGGGTACCCAGGCGGGTGCCGTCCCATGGGTGCCCTGCCGGGTCGCGAAGGTCGGTCACCCAGGGGTGCGGGCCCGTACGGCGTCCCGCGGCCCCGGTGCCGGGACGGTGCGGGTCAGCCGTCGGCTCCCCACCGGCGGCGCCACATCCGGTGCCCGGCGGCGCCCAGGGCGGACGCGATCAGCGCACCGCCGCCGATCAGCGCCGGCAGGGATCCGGTGAACGACCCGCCCGCTCCGGCCTGCACACCGTGCTGGGTCGGGCTGTCCGACCCACTGGAGTCGCCGGAGTCGCCGGACCCCGATGCGTGGGACGAGGTGTCCGAGCTGTCGTCGCCGCCCGACTCGTCGGTGTCCTGGCCGCCGGAGGAGTCCTGCGCGTTGTCGCCGCGGGACGGTGCGGTGTCGGAGGAGCCGGTCGAGCCGGTGGAGTCGGAGGAGCCGGTGGAGTGGGAAGAGCCGGTCAGGTCCGTGGATCCGGAGGGACCGAAGGGCGCGGAGGGGCGCGACGGGTCGTACGGCGCATCGGACGTGCCGGTCGGGTCGGACGGGCCGTTCGGATCGATCCCGCCGTTCGGTTCGGTCTTTCCCGTCGGGTCCGTCCCTCCCGTCGTGCCGTTCGGGCGGGCGGGGTCGGCCGGGCCGTGGACCGACTGGTCCGTCGGGTCGGGGGCCAGGGCGTGGCCGCCGGAGTCGCGCGGGTAGCCGCCGGAGTCACCCGGGGGCCGGCCCGGGGTGGGAGGCAGCAGGGGCTGGGTCTGGTCGAGGGACGGCGGGCCGAGCAGGAGGGGGTCCTCGGAAGGGACGGGGAGGGCCGTGCCAGGGACGGCGGCGTCGGGGGACGGTGCCGCCTGCGGCCGGGATCCGGGGCCGGGAAGGTCTCCCGGGCCGCGTGCCTGCCGGAGTGTGTTCGGGATCGGTCCGGCCTCCGTCGCCTCCGCCGCGACGGCGGCCGACGCGGCGGTGCCCGTCATCAGGCCGGCCAGGACGGCGGCGGACAGGGCGTGGCGGGTACTGCGGCGCATTGCGGGGCTCCTCGGGCCGGTGGGGCGGCGGACGTACGGCGTTCGAGCCGTCCCAGCCATCACAGCCCCCGGCGCCCCGCGCCGCGCGATGCCGAGCCCCATTCGCGGGACGCCAGCGGCCTATCGGGTGACGCCGGGGCGCGCCCCGGGCCGAGACACCCCCTACGGCATGTCCCGCATCACCTGGTCGCGGAGCCGGTCGCAGCAGCGGGTGATCAGGCGGGAGACGTGCATCTGGGAGATGCCCAGCTGCTCGGCGATCCGGCGCTGCGTCATGTCGCCGAAGAAGCGCATGTACAGGATCCGCCGCTCGCGTTCGGGCAGCGCCGCCAGGCGGGGCCTGACGGCCTCGCGGTCCACGACGGTGTCCAGCGCGGGGTCGGGTGAGCCGAGGGCGTCGACAAGACGGTAGCCGTCCTCGTTGCCGGGCAGCTCCGCGTCGAGGGAGAGGGCGGCGGCGCTCTCCAGCGCCTCCAGGCCGACCCGGGCGTCCTCCTCGCTCAGCTGCGCGTGCTCGGCGATCTCGGCGACGGTGGGGGCACGGCCGGGGACCGTCCGGGACAGCTCCTGCTGGGCGAACCGGACGCGGTTGCGCAGGTCCTGCACGCGGCGCGGCACGTGCAGCGTCCACATGTGGTCGCGGAAGTGGCGCTTGATCTCGCCGGTGACGGTGGGCACGGCGTAGCTCTCGAAGGCGTTGCCGCGTCCGGGGTCGTAGCGGTCGACCGCCTTGACGAGGCCGAGAGCGGCTACCTGGCGCAGGTCGTCGAGGCTCTCGCCGCGACTGCGAAAGCGGCCGGCGATCCGCTCGGCCATGGGCAGCCAGGCCTCGACGATCTCGTCGCGGACGGCGTCGCGCCGCCGTCCCGGGGGGAGTTCGGCCAGCCGGCGGAAGGCCTCGGTGGTCTCCGGGGCGTCGTCGTGCGGGTGGTGCCTCGCGTTCGCTCGCGTATGCGGCATGGTGCTCGCAGCTCCCTCGGAGTGCTCTGGTGGAGTGCTCTGGCTGGGGACGGTCACGTGGGGGCGCGGACGCGGATCCGCAGCGGCCGCCCACGTGCGCGGACTCGCGCGCCGCCTCCACGGACGTGCCTGAGGTCCGAAGCACTGGGTCTGCGCCTGCCCCCGGCCTCCGGCGCCAAACGCCCGCCCGTGCGCGCCGGCCCCGGCCGGGGCCGCACCGGGCCGTGCGGCGTGCGGGGCACCATCCGGCGCGGAAATGCGGTGTCGGCTCCGCGTGCACGGGTACGCGGTGGCCACCCCCGACGATGTGGAGGGAGACATGCAGCGAGGCAGTGACCGGCTGAGTGTCCACCGTGACGACGAGATGAAGCACGAGCTGCAGGGCCTGCTCAGGTCGGGCCATCCCACGCGCACCGAGGAATGGCACGACCCGGAACCGGCCGCCGAGGACGACCCGGAGGTCTGGGGCGGACCGGTGGCGCCGGGCGCGTCTAGGGCCTCTCTGGAGACCGTGCGCCTGGAGCTGGCCAGGATCCTGGGCCGCAGCGCCTTTCCCGCGGGCCCGGGCGAACTGGCGCGCACACTGCGCCGCAAGAACGCGCCCGACGCGCTGATCGAGGCACTGGAGCGGCTGCCGCGCAAGGCCCAGTACGCCAACGTGCAGGAGCTGGCGAAGGAACTCACCCACACCGAGCGGCCCGCCCGGGAGGACCGTGCGTAGATCCGGGGCGGGGCGGAAAGGCAGGTAGTTCCTCAGTGAGGGCTGAATACGTCAGGGACGTCATGACACCGGGCGTGGTGGCCGTCCGCCCCGACGCCTCGCTCGTCGAGGCGGCCCGGCTGATGCGCGCCCAGGACATCGGCGACGTGGTGGTGGCCGACGGGCAGGACATCGTCGGCATGCTCACCGACCGCGACATCGCGGTGCGGGCCGTGGCGGAGGGCCTCGATCCGCAGGCGGTGAGCGCGCGGGCCGTGTGCACGTCCCGTCCGCTCGTCGTGGGCCCGCACGATCCGGTGTCGGCAGCCGTCGCGCTGATGCGCGAACACGCCGTACGGCGGCTGCCCGTCGTCGAGGACGGCCTGCCGGTCGGCATGGTCAGCCTGGGCGACCTGGCGGAGGCCCGGGACCCGCGTTCGGCGCTCGCCGACATCAGCCGCGCCGAGCCGGACGGCGGCCCGGACGGACCGGAGGCACCGGAGAGCCCGGAGGGACCGGACGGCTGACCGGTGAGGCAAGAGGGACGACAAGGCGGAGGCAGAGGGACGACAAGGCGGGGGAAGAGGGACGACGAAAGGACGTCGAAGCATCATGCGCATCGCATTTCTGGCCGCACCCGAGGGCGTCGAGCAGGTGGAGCTGACCGAGCCCCGGAAGGCGGCGCGGGACGCCGGCCACGAGACCGTGCTGGTGTCCACCAAGTCCGGCGAGATCCAGGCGTTCGACCACCTGGACAAGGCGGACACGTTCCCCGTCGACGAGGTGGTCGGGGACACCTCCGCCGACTCCTTCGACGCGCTGGTCCTGCCGGGCGGCGTGGCCAACCCGGACTTCCTGCGGATGGACGAGAAGGCCGTCTCGTTCGTACGGGACTTCTTCGAGCAGGGCCGCCCCGTGGCCGCGATCTGCCACGCGCCGTGGACGCTGGTGGAGGCCGAT
The DNA here is from genome assembly GCF_040628575.1 of Streptomyces sp. NPDC006393. NCBI lineage: Bacteria > Bacillati > Actinomycetota > Actinomycetes > Kitasatosporales > Streptomycetaceae > Streptomyces > Streptomyces sp. NPDC006393. The sequence goes on along the minus strand of NZ_JBEXZD010000016.1, from coordinate 65,253 downwards.
GTCGTACGCGGCCGCGTGCTGACCTCGTGGCCGAGTCTGCGTACGGACATCCGCAACGCGGGCGGCACGTGGGTGGACGAGCAGGTGAACATCTGCGAGAACGGGCCGAACAAGCTGGTCACCAGCCGCAAGCCGGCCGATCTGAAGGCGTTCTGCCAGGCGTTCCTGGACGTGTTCGCGCAGAAGGCCGGCTGAACCCGGTCCGTTCCGGTCCGTGGGGTGCCCGATGGGGTGCCCGTCGGCGTGCCGCAGGAAGCACGCCGGCGGGCACGTTCGGGTGACGGTGACGCGAGGCGGGTGACGGCGGGGTCTCAGGCGTGGGGTGCCGCCGACTCGCCGCAGCCGCGTTCCCGGGCTCCCTCGCGGGTGCGGCCGGCGGCGACGGTGCGGCGGGGGTTGCGGCGCAGGTACTCGCCCTCGAGCTGCGCCATGCGCTCGTTGTGGGCCCGCAGCGCGTCGTTCGAGCCGTACAGCAGCGTGTCGTGGCGGGTGCGGTGGATGGTCTCCAGCTCCTTCATGAGCTGCTGGTCGTCCAGCCGGTCCGGGTCGACTCCGGTCATGGTGATGCCCCGCTCGTCGTGTTCGTTCATGCGGTACGGGTACCCGCCCGGCGTGGACTACCACCGAACGGCCTCCGGGAGGGAGCCATGGATCTCGCCTTTCTGCATCCACTGTACGAACAGCCCGGGCCCTGGGCCTCGGTGTACGTCAACACCTCCCGGAAGGCGGAGGACACCGCGCAGGAGATACGCCTGACGGCCCAGGCGATGGCCCGAGAGCTGGCGCGGCAGGGAGCGGACGAGGCCACCTCCCGGGCCGTGGAGACCGCGATCGACGAGATGCGCCACTCCCCCGACCCGCACGGGCGGGCCCTGTTCGCCCGCGACGGCAGGGTCGTCCTCGACCCGCCCCTGGCTCGACCGCCCCGGGGCATCAGCTGGGCCGAGTGGGCGCCGCTGCCCCGTGTGGCGCCGCTGCTGGAGCTCGCGGGCGAGGATCCGGTGGCGATCGTGGCGTACGTCGACCGCAAGGGCGCGGACTTCGAGCTGCGCAGTGCGCTGGGCCGCAAGGAGGCGGGCACGGTGATCGGGCAGCAGTGGCCGATCCACCGGACGAGCAACGCCGACTGGTCCGAACGGCACTTCCAGCTGAAGGTGGAGAACACCTGGGAGCACAACGCGGCGGAGATCGCCGACGCGCTCAGCGTGTGCCAGGAGGAGACGCAGGCCGACCTGCTGATCCTCGTGGGTGACGACAGGGAGCGGCGCGAGGTGCGCGACCGGCTGCCGCAGCGGCTGGACGACTGCGTGGTGGAGGCCACCCGTGGCGCCGGCAGCCGGCTGCTGGACGAGGACGTGGAGCGGATCCGCACCGAGCACGTGCACCGGCATCTCGAGGAGGAACTGGACCGGTTCCGGGCGGCGCGCGCCCCGGACGACGAGGGCCGGGCGGCGGCCGTGGAAGGCGTTCCCGCGCTGGTCGAGGCGGCCCGCGAGCACCGTCTGGAGGAGCTGCTGATCTTCCCGGAGGGCGCGGACGCCCACCAGGAGGTGTGGATCGGCGAGGATCCGGACCAGTTGGCGGTGCGCCGCACGGAACTGAAGACCCTCGGCGAGCAGCGGGCCTGGCCGGCCCGCGCCGACGACGCCCTGATCCGCTCCGCGGTCACCACGGACGCGATCGCGCTGTCGCTGGAGCCGGTGGCCGCCACGGCCGAGGGCGCGCCGTCGGGCGGTCTGGGCGCCATCCTCCGCTGGAGGTGACGGCAGGCGCTACCGCGCCCGCTCCACCCGGCGTTCGTCCCAGACCGGCTCGGAGGTCTCGCGGACCCTGCCGTCGGCGCCGAAGACGAGGTGGCGGTCGAAGGAGCGGGCGAACCACCGGTCGTGGGTGACCGCGAGGACCGTGCCCTCGAACGCCTCCAGGCCCTCCTGGAGCGCCTCGGCGGACTCCAGGTCGAGGTTGTCGGTGGGCTCGTCCAGGAGCAGGGCCGTGGCCCCCTCCAGTTCCAGCATCAGGATCTGGAACCGGGCCTGCTGGCCGCCGGAGAGCCGGTCGAAGGACTGTTCGGCCTGGCCGGTCAGCTCGTAGCGGCGCAGCCGGGACATGGCGGCGCCCCGGTCCTGGGAGTGCTCCTTCCACAGGATGTCCAGCAGGGTCCGGCCCTGGAGTTCGGGGTGCGCGTGGGTCTGGGCGAAGTGGCCGGGCACCACCCGCGCGCCGAGCTTCCAGGTGCCGGTGTGCGCGACGTCGTCGCCGGCCAGCAGCCGCAGGAAGTGCGACTTGCCGGAGCCGTTGGAGCCGAGGACGGCCACCCGTTCGCCGTAGAAGACCTCCAGGTCGAAGGGTTTCATCAGGCCGGTCAGTTCCAGGTTCTGGCAGGTGACGGCCCGTACGCCGGTGCGGCCGCCCTTCAGCCGCATCCGGATGTCCTGCTCGCGCGGCGGTTCCGGCGGCGGTCCCGCCTCCTCGAACTTGCGCAGCCGGGTCTGGGCGGCCCGGTAGCGGGAGGCCATGTCGGCGCTGTTCTCGGCGGCCTGGCGCAGGTTCAGCACCAGCTTCTTCAGCTGCGCGTGCTTCTCGTCCCAGCGTCTGCGCAACTCCTCGAAGCGGGCGAAGCGTTCGCGCCGGGCCTCGTGGTAGGTGGCGAAGCCGCCGCCGTGCACCCAGGCGTCGGCGCCGGCCGGGCCGGGTTCGACGGAGACGATCTTCTCGGCGGCGCGGGCGAGAAGCTCGCGGTCGTGGGAGACGAAAAGGACGGTCTTGCGGGTCTCGCGCAGCCGCTCCTCCAGCCAGCGCTTGCCGGGCACGTCGAGGTAGTTGTCCGGCTCGTCGAGCAGCAGCACCTCGTCGGTGCCGCGCAGCAGCGCCTCCAGCACCAGCCGCTTCTGCTCGCCGCCGGACAGGGTCCGCACCTGGCGCCACTGCGCCCTGTCGTAGGGCACGCCGAGCGCGGCCGTGGTGCACATGTCCCACAGGGTCTCGGCCTCGTAGCCGCGCGCCTCGGCCCAGTCGGCGAGGGCCTGCGCGTAGCGGAGCTGGGCGGCCTCGTCGTCGACGTTCATGATGGCGTGCTCGGCCGCGTCGACGGCCCGCGCGGCCTGCCGGATCCGGGGCGGGGCGACGGAGACGAGCAGGTCGCGTACGGTCGTCTCGTCCCGCACCGACCCCACGAACTGCGGCATCACGCCCAGTCCGCCGCTGACGGTGACGGTGCCGCCGTGCGGCTTCAGCTCGCCGGAGATCAGCCGGAGCAGGGTGGTCTTGCCGGCGCCGTTGGGCCCGACGAGCGCGACCGCGGCGCCTTCGCCCACCCGGAAGGAGACATCGCCGAGCAGCGCCCTCCCGTCGGGGAGGTAGTACTCCAGGTGCGCGGCTTCCAGATGTCCCATGGTCGGGCATTCTGACGGTGCCCCCGAGATCCCGGCAAACGCTTATTCGGCGTCGTAGGGGACGCCGCGGCCCTGCCGGCCGCCGGGTCGGGTGTCCGGCGGGGTGTCCGGCCGGGTGTCCGCCGGGATGTCGGGCGGGGTGTCCGGCCGGATGTCCGCCGGGATGTCGGGCGGGGTGTCCGGCCGGATGTCCGCCGGGATGTCCGGCCGGGTGTCCGCCGGGATGTCCGCCGTGGTGTCCGGCAGGGTGTCCGGCCGGATGTCCGCCGGGATGTCCGGCCGGATGTCCGCCGGGATGTCCGCCGTGGTGTCCGGCAGGGTGTCCGCCGGGATGTCCGGCCGGATGTCCGCCGGGATGTCCGCCGTGGTGTCCGGCAGGGTGTCCGCCGGGATGTCCGCCGGGATGTCCGCCGTGGTGTCCGGCGTGGTGTCCGGCAGGGTGTCCGCCGGGATGTCCGGCCGGATGTCCGCCGGGATGTCCGGCCGGATGTCCGCCGGGATGTCCGGCCCGGTGTCGTACGCGGTGTCCACGGGCTGTCCCGCCGGGCCCCCCTCGCGGGCCGGGGACACGAGGGCGCCGGCCCAGGAGAGGGCCTTCCAGCCGTCGGTGGGTGAGCCCTCCAGGATCACCACACCCGTGTTCCGCAGCGGGTGCGTGGCGGCGAAATCGGCGTCGAGGTTGTGGGCGCGGACCGCGGTCCACAGGCGGACGGCCGCGCCGTGACTGACCATGACGACCGTCCCGGCCCCGCCCCGGGCGGCCTCCTCGACGACGGCGTCGAACCGTGCCAGCGCCCCGGTCCCGGTCTCGCCGCCCGGTCCCGGCATCCGGCGTTCGCGGTCCCCGGCGACCCAGGCCAGGACCGTCCGTAGGTAGACCTGACCGCGCTCGGAGTCGCCGGGCTCCCCCTCCAGCCCGCCCGCGGACAGCTCGCGGATGCCGTCACGGACGATCACGTCGAGCCCGCGGGCGGCCGCCAGCGGCGCGGCGGTGAGCTGGGTGCGCACGAGGGTCGAGGCGTAGACGGCCTCGATGTCCTCCTCGGCGAGCGCCTCGGGCAGCGCGGCGGCCTGCCGTCGGCCGAGCTCGGTCAGGCCCGGTCCCGGTACGGCCGTGTCCAGCAGGGAGGCCAGGTTGGACGGAGTCTCGCCGTGGCGTACGAGGAGCAGGCGCATACGGGTTCCCGGAACGGAGGAGGATGCGTCGGTGCCGTCCCGCGCGCCCCGCGCGCAGGAAACGGCCACTTCAGGGTAACGGTGCCGGTATGAGCCCAGATGTCGACCTCACCGCCCCGCGAACCGGCGCCCACGCCACCCTGACACGACTGCTCGCCCTGGACTCCCGGCTGTTCCAGGTCGCGGCCGAGCGCCACTGGCCCGGCGCCGGGCCCGTACTGCCCCGGCTGAGCCGGAGCGCGAACCACGGCGTGCTGTGGTTCGCGGCCGCGGCGGCGATCGCGGCGAGCCGGACACCGCGCGCCCGCAGGGCCGCGGCCCGCGGCCTGGCCTCCCTCGGCCTGGCGTCGCTGACCATCAACACGCTCGGCAAGCGCTCGGTGCGCCGCCCCCGGCCCCTGCTGGACCCGGTGCCGCATGTGCGCCGGCTCCAACGGCAGCCGATCACGACGTCCTTCCCGTCGGGCCACGCGGCCTCCGCCTCCGCCTTCGCGACGGGTGTCGCACTGGAGTCCGGTGGCTGGGGCGCGGCCGTGGCGCCGGTGGCCTTCTCGGTGGCGGTCTCCCGCGTCTACACCGGCGTCCACTTCCCGAGCGACGTGCTGGCGGGCGCGGTGCTCGGCGCGGGGGCCGCGTTCGCCGTACGGGGCCTGGTGCCGACGCGCGCGCAGATCGCGGCCCCCGCCCGGCCGCGGGCCGCCGTGCCCGCGCTGCCCGGGGGCGAGGGCCTGGTCCTCGTCACGAACAACGCCTCCGGTACCGCGGACCGGGCCCGGGCGCTGCACGACGCGCTGCCGCGGGCGGAGGTCGTCGTGTGTGATCCGGAGGACCTCCCCGCCGAGGCGGAGAAGGCGGCCGGCCGGGCCCGGGTGCTCGGGGTGTGCGGCGGCGACGGCACCGTGAACACGGCCGCGCGGGCCGCCCTGCGGCACGGGCTGCCGCTCGCCGTACTGCCCGGCGGCACCCTCAACCACTTCGCGTACGACCTGGGCGTGGAGGACGTACGGGACCTGGCCGGGGCCCTGGAGCGGGGCGAGGGCGTACGGGTGGACGTGGGCCGCTTCAGCTCCGGCCGCGGGGAGGGCGTCTTCCTCAACACCTTCAGCCTGGGGGTGTACCCGGAACTGGTGCGCGAGCGCGAGCGCTGGGCCGACCGGATCGGCGGCTGGCCGGCCGGGGTGCTGGCGGCGCTGCGGGTGCTGCGCGCGGACCGCCATCCGCTGGAGGCGGAGTTCCGGGGGCGCCGCCGCCCGCTGTGGCTGCTGTTCGCCGGCAACGGCACCTACCACCGCATGGGCCTCGCGCCGGGCCGCCGGCTGGACCTGGCGGACGGGGTGCTCGACGTGCGGGTCGTGCACGGTGGCCGCAGGCCGGCCCTGCGGCTGCTGTCGGCGGCCCTCGCGGGCCCGCTCACCCGCTCCCCGGCGCACGCGGCCGTCCAGGTGAGCCGGCTGCGACTGACGGGCCTGGCGCCCGGCACTCTCCTCGCCTACGACGGCGAGGTCACGGAGGTCGAGGGCGAGGTCCGGCTGGAGAAACTGCCGGAGGCGCTGACCGTGTACCGGCCGCTGCCGGCCCGCTGATCACCCACAACCCTCCACCGGTCCGCATTCTGAAACGAGGGTCTCAACATCCGACATACGCGCGTACCGTGATCCCTACCGCCCCGGGGCCGCGGGCCCGTGCGGGGCCAGGTGACGAGAAGGGGTACCGCCATGCCGAAACCGCGGGAGACGGCCGTCTACACGCACGGCCACCACGAGTCCGTGCTGCGCTCGCACACCTGGCGCACCGCCGCCAACTCGGCGGCCTACCTGCTCGGCTCGCTGAAGCCCCACATGAAGGTCCTGGACATCGGCTGCGGGCCGGGCACCATCACCGCGGACCTGGCGGAACTGGTGCCCGACGGGCATGTCACGGGTGTCGACCGGGCGCCCGGAATCCTGGAGCAGGCCCGCGCCACGGCCGCCGGCCGCGGACTGGGCAACGTCGACTTCGCGGTCGCCGACGTGCACGCACTGGACTACCCGGACGACACGTTCTGCGTGGTCCACGCCCACCAGGTGCTCCAGCACGTGGGCGACCCCGTGCGGGCGCTGCGCGAGATGCGGCGGGTGACGAAGCCGGGCGGTCTCGTCGCCGTACGGGACGCGGACTACGCGGCGATGACCTGGTATCCCGGGACACCGGGCCTGGACGACTGGCTGGACCTGTACGAGCGGGTGGCCCGCGCCAACGGCGGCGAGCCCGACGCGGGGCGCCGGCTGCGTTCCTGGGCGCTGGCCGCGGGCTTCGCGGACGCCGCCGTCACGGCCACGTCCAGCACCTGGACGTACGCGACCCCGGCCGAGCGCGCATGGTGGAGCGGCCTGTGGGCCGACCGCACGCTGGCGTCCGCGTACGCCGAGCGTGCCACCGCAGGCGGCCACGCGACCGAGGAGCGGCTGCGGGCCGTGTCACGGGCGTGGCGCGAGTGGGGGGAGCGGGAGGACGGCTGGTTCGCCGTACTGCATGGGGAAATCCTGTGCCGCAAGGACGGCTGACGTCCGGCCCACCGGAATGATGTCCCGCTTTCGGGACACCCGGAGAGCAGGAGGTCATTATGGTTCCCATCCTGCTCGTACTGCTTCTGGCGCTGGTTCTCTTCGGGGTCGGATTCGCGGTGAAGGTGCTCTGGTGGATCGCGTTGGCGGTGCTCGTCGTCTGGCTGCTGGGCTTCCTGATCCACGGGACGGCCGCAGGCGGAGGCCGGGCTCGGTGGTACAGGTGGTAGCCCGGCGTACCCCGCCCCCGGGGTAGCACGTGGTACGCCGACCCCGGGACGGCACGTGTGTCAGTCCCGGGGAAGCAGCGGTCCCAGCGGCCCGAGGTCCAGATTGAGGTCCTCGGGCCGCAGCCCGTAGCGGTCGCGCAGCTCGGCCATGCGGTCCTCCAGGAGCATCAGCGTCAGTCCGATCCGCTCCTCCTGCTCCTCGGTCAGGTCGCCCTCGTCGAAACGGCGCAGCGCCTGGCGCTCCATGAGCTGGCGCAGCAGCTCCACGACGGTCAGGACGAGCTTGACGAGGTCGCGCTCCACCGTGTCGGGTTCCAGGTCCACACGCCTGCGCGGGGTCACGACGGCACCTCCAGGACCTCGAAGGGGGACGGCACCTGCCGGTTCACCGAGCTGATCAGGGCGTTCAGGTCGATCCGCACGAGGTCGACGTCCGCGATGCGCAGGGTGATGTCCCCGGTGATGACGACCCCGCCGGCCAGCAGCCGGTCGAGCAGGTCGACCAGGGCGATCTCACGGCGTTCGACGACCGTCATGCCCCCTCCCCCGGCAGCTCCCCGGCGAAGGAGTACGCGGCCCAGGGCCCGGTGAGCTCCACGCGCAGGCCGGGCGCGTCGTCCTTCGTGCGGTCCACGACTTCCACGAACTCCTCGGAATGGGCGCGCGGGACGAGATAGGCGGCGTTGAGCACGTTCCGTCCGGCGGTGCCGGTGAGGGCGGCGTTCTGCGGGGCGTGCAGCCGGGAGTCCTCGGCGAACGCGGAGAGCTTCTCGTGCAGCCGGGTCGCGAACGCCTCGGCCTTCTGCCACAGGTCCTCGCGGGCCATCGTCTGCTGCCGGCGCCGGCGCAGATAGTCCCGGCCGGACGCGGCCATCGGCTCGGGTTCCGGGACCGCCGCCTCCTGCGGCCGCTCGGCCTCCAGATAGACCTTGACCCCCCACTCCACACGCCCCTGGAGCCGCTCCAGGGTGGCGCGGAAGTGCTCTTCACAGGACTCGATCATGGTGCGCACCCCGCTGTCGTCCCGGAAGACGGTGGCCATCCGCAACGGCAGCGGGGTGGTGACGACGGTCAGCGCGTCGACCACGCCCTGGTGGGCACGGGCGGTGGCGGAGAGCCAGTCCAGGTCCTCCAGATGGGCGCGCAGCGGCTCCTCGGCGAAGTCCCGTTCCGGCACCTCGCTGACGACGGCGATCAGGCCGTGGTGGGGCAGTTGCTTCACCGGCGCGCCGAGGACACCGGTCAGCTGTGCCTGGAGGGGCGCGCCGAGGGGGCGGCAGACGGCGTAGACGTACCGCAGTCCGGTCATGGTGCCTCCTTCGGGTGGACGCGGCCGCGAGTACGGTCGCCGCCCTGCTCCAGTTCCTCCAGCCGGGCCAGGCGCTCGCGCAACTCGGCGTTCTCCCTGGCGAGTTCGTCACGACGGGCCCGGGAGGAGAGCGCAGGGTCGCTCTCCCACCAGTCGATACCCATCTCCTTGGCCTTGTCGACCGAGGCGACGATGAGCCGGAGCTTGACGGTGAGCAGTTCGATGTCGAGCAGGTTGATCCGGATGTCGCCCGCGATGACGATTCCCTTGTCGAGCACCCGTTCGAGGATGTCGGCGAGGTTGGCGCCACTGCTCGGGCCGTACGGTTCGGGCAGCCGGCTCGGCGTCGTCATCGGCGGCTCCCGCCCTCGGCGTACTCCTCTTCCTCTTCCTCTTCCTCGTACTCCTCGTCGCTCCCGTCGTCGTCCTCGGGATACTCGTCGTCCGCGTACGTCCCTCGGCCCCTGGTCTCCTCCTGACCTTCGTCCTCCTCGTCCTCGTCCTCGTCCTCGTCTTCGTCCTCGTCCTCGTCTTCGTCCTCGTCTTCGTCCTCGTCCTTGTGTTCGTCCTCGTGTTCGTCCTCTTCCTCGTACTCGCCGTTCTCTTGGTCCTCTTCCCGGTCCTCTTCTTCCTCGTGCTCCCTCTCCTCCTCGGCGACCGCGTCCTCGTGGCTGCGCACGACCTCGCCGTCGCGGATCTCTCCGCGCCAGCTGTCCTCCGCCTCTCCCTTGAGGGTGATGAAGCGGGCGAAGTGCTTCAGGTCGAGCCGGACACGGCGGCCCTGGGCACGCCAGATGTTGCCGGTCTTCTCGAAGAAGCCGCTCGGGTAGTACTCCATGACCAGCAGGACGCGGGTGAGGTTCTCCTCCAGCCGGTGGAAGGAGACGACGCCCTTCGTGCTGCCCTTCGCGCCCTCCGACGTCCACTGGATGCGGTAGTCGGGTACCTGCTCGGTCGTCGTGGCCTTCCAGCTGCGGCTGGACCACCAGATCTTGGCCTGCCAGTCGGACGTGGTGTCGTCGGCGCGGCTCGCGCTCTTGACGCCCTTGGCGAAGGTGCTGAAGTCCTGGAACTGGGTCCACTGGTCGTAGGCGGTGCGCAGCGGCACGCCGACATCGATGTACTCCATGATGACGGTGGGCTTGTTGCCTCCGCGTCCCTTGCGCTTGCCCTTGCCGCCCCCGAGGCCTTTCAGCGCGCCCATGACGCTGTCCTTGGCGCGCGAGGCCCCGAGCTCCAGCACCGAGCGCACCGGACTCTTGCCTTCGGCGAGCTTGCGGCCGGCGTCGAGGGCGAGCTTGGCGAAGCCCGGGCTGTTGCCCTCGGCGATGTCGTTCAGTTTGCCGGTGGCATCACCGAGCTTGTGGCCGAAGCCGGCCAGCAGCCGCTCGGCCTGGGCGGCGACGTACTCCTGCGCCTCCGCCTTGAGCCGGTCGGCGGCCTCGCTGTGGGCCAGGCCCGCCAGCGGGCTCTCCTTCGTCGCCGCACCGGCCGCGCGGCCGGCGGCGTTCCTCGCGGAACCGAGGGTCTCGGTCATCGGTCACCGCCCTCCTTCGGCCTTCCGGGACCGCTCGGAGCGGCGTGCGCCACCGGCCGCGGCGGTCTCCTTCGCGGCCGGCTTCTTGCCGGCCGTCCCGCGAGCCGGGGCCTTCTTGGCCGCGCTCGCCGCCTTCTCACCGGGGGCCTTCTGCGCCGGCTTCCTGCCGGGCGCGCGGGCCCGGGCCTTCTGGGCGGTCTCCTTCGCCGGAGCCTTCCGCGTGCGCTGCCGCCGCGGCCCGCCGGACTCATCGGCCTCGCCGGACTCGCCGGACTCTTCGGCGGCCTCCGCCTCCTGGTCGGCCTCGCGGCCCTCCCGGTCGTCGTACTCGTCGTCGGACTCGTCCTCGTGCTCCGCCTCGGCCCCTTCCTCATGCTCGTTCTCGGGGTACTCGTCCTCGTGCCCGCGGTCCCGGGCCGCCCGCTCACCGCCGCGCCGCTTCCCCTCGCCGGAGTCGGGCACGACGCCGGCCAGCTCGTCGCGGACCTGTGCGGTTCGGCCGTGCAACCGGTCGGCGAGCGAGGTCATCTGCCGTTCGACCATGGCGCCGGAGGCGGCCTTGCCGACGCCCTGCAGATCCTGGCGCAGCTGGTCGCCGATCTCCTTGAACTGGGGGTTGTCCTTCAGCTGCTGGGTGACCAGGTCCGCCACCGCGCGCGGGCCGAGGTTCAGCTTCTTGCCCGCCACCAGGCTGCCCACGGCGACGGCCAGCTTCAGTTTCCTCGTACGTCCCAACAGGTATCCGGCCCCTACCGCGAGGCCGAGTCCCATCCTGTTCATCGTGCCGTCCCCTCACCTGTCCCAGGTCCCCCGCGCATGCCGACCTCCAGCCGGTCCAGAAGCTCGTCCTCCTGGCGGTCGAACTCCTCCTCCGTGATCTCGCCCGCTTCCAGCCGCTCTTCCAACCGTGCGAGTTCGGCCCGGACGGTGGCCGGGTCGTAGTAGACGCGCTCCGCCTCGCGCAGCACCTGCTTGATCGCCCAGCCGGCGCCGCGTGCCGGGGCGAGCGGCAGCAGCAGCACCTCCGAGATCAGTCCCATGGCGTCACCCCGCTCCCGCGTCGGCTCCCGCCGTGCTGGCCGCCGGCTCGGACGGGCCGGGCTCGACGAAGCTGTAGGGCGGCAGCGGCCCGTTGACCCGCACTTCCAGGTGGGGCATGTCCCTGCGAACCTGTTCGGCGGCGTCCAGGAACGACGCCGCCGCGTCCCGGTCGACCAGGAACGACGCGTTGACCAGCCAGCCGGTGGACTCCGGGCCCGAGCTGACCGCGGCCGCCACGGGCTCCAGCGCGCGCACGACCTGAGCGCCGTCCTCGCCCTCACGGGCCTTGACCGCGCCGGCGACCATCTCGCCGAGCCGCAGCCTGTCGTCGTAACTGCCGCCGCCCGCCTTCCGGTTGGCCTCGGCCTGCGCCCTGATGTCCGGGTTCTCGGCCATCACGAGGTGCAGTACGGCCTCCTCGACATGGCTGGCCTTGACGTTGTACTCGACCTTGCCGTCCAGCGCCCGCAGACGCTCGGTGTAGTGCTCGGCGCGTTCGGTGAGCACCCCGGTGACGCCGGCGTCGTCCGGGGCGACGCTGCCGAAGCGCATGGGCAGCACGCAGCCGGTGGCGCCGACCTCGCTGAGCACGTTCTGGTGGGCGAGCAGGTCCCTGCGCTTGGGCCGCAGATCCTCGGGGGCATCGCTGACGACGGCCGCCAGTTCGCCCGCCTTCAGCACGCGGACCGGCCGCGGCGGCTCGCCGACACCGGTCGTGTCCTGCGGCAGCGAAGGGTGCGAGGCGGCCGTGATTCCGTAGACGTACGTGCTCACTCCTGTTCCTCCCTCCTGCGCGACGGCGTCGCCTTACGGGCCCGCGGCCTGGACTCCTCCTCCTCGCCCGAGTGCTCCGACCGGGCCTGCTTGAAGGCGTCCGAAACGGTCTGGGCGGCGCCGGACAGCGCCCCCTTGGACTTGCCGCGCGCACCGGACTCGGTGACTTCGCCGACGATCTCAGGCAGGCCCGGGGTCTTGTGGGGGCCCGCTTCCAGGTCGAGCCGGTTGACGGCCTCGGCGAAGCGCAGATAGGTGTCCACACTGGCCACGACGACGCGTACGTCGATCTTCAGGATCTCGATGCCGACCAGGGAGACCCTCACGAACGCGTCGATCACCAGCCCCCTGTCGAGGACGAGTTCCAGTACGTCGTAGAGGCCGCTGCTGCCGCCTCCGCCACCGGACGTCTGTGCCGGGACAACGGTCATGCCGACCGTGCCTCCTTCTCTGAGTGTGGGATGGGTGATGTCCTCGCGTGCGGGCGGCCTAGCGGCCGCCGGACCGGTGCGCGTCGGCCCGGCCCCGTTCGTAGCGGCGCCCGCGCCGGTAGCCGGTGAGCTGACCCTCGGTGTCGAGTTCGACCTGGTAGCTCGCCATCAGGCTCATGGTGTCGGGCACACGGGCGAGTTCCAGGACCTCGACCTCCAGCGACCAGCCGTCCTCCGTCTGCTCGAAGGTCGTCACGGACTCGGCCGCCAGGCCGGTCAGCTCCTCGAACTGGGCGCGTGCCTCGCGCAGCACCTCCATGGGCCGAGGCCGGTGCGGGGCCGCACGGTGGTCGTTCGCACGCGTGTCGTTCTCGGTGTTGGTGCGTGGCTCCTGGGGTTCTTGAGATTCTTGTGGTTCTTGTGTTTTCTGCGAATGCTTCGGCTTTGCGGTGTCATGCGCTGAGTCGTGCGCCGCGTCGTGCGCTGTGTCGTCCTTGTTCGCCATGGCCACCTCTCCCCCTCCGTGTGGCCGCAGCTTCCCCGGCCAAACCTGCCCATCAGCCGCGCAGTGCGTCCAGGCGCCGTCGTGCCGGGCCCAGGGAACGGCCGCGGGTGGGCAGTCGGGCCCAGGGGCGGGTCCGGGCCTGGTCGACGGCGTCGGCGACGGTCCAGCGCCGCGGGCCGAGGTCCGGGGCGTCGAGCTGGTCCCAGGACAGGGGTACGGCGACGGGCGCGCCGGGCCGGGCGCGGACGGTGTAGGGGGCGACCGCGGTCTGGGCGTAGCCGTTGCGCTGCACGTCGAGGTAGAGGCGGTCGCCGCGGTCCTTCTTGCGGGCGGCCGTGGTGAACCGCTCGGGGTGACCGGCGGCCAGCAGCTCGGCGACGTCCCGGGCGAACTCCTGCACCTCGTCGAAGCCGTGGCGGCCGTCGAGGGGGACGACCACGTGCAGTCCGCGCGAGCCGGTCGTCATCGGCGCAGAGGGCAGTTCCAGCGTGTCGAGGAGCTCGCCCAGCCGCCGGGCCGCCTCCCGCACCGGTCCGAAGTCGTCGTCGGCGGGGTCGAGGTCGAAGACCATGCGGTCCGGCCGGTCGGGGTGCCCCGCGCGGGACAGCCAGCGATGCAGGGTCAGACAGGCCTGGTCCGCGAGGTAGACGAGGGTGGCGGTGTCGTCGCAGACGGTGTGCGTGACCGTGCCGCCCTCCTTGGCGACCTCGGCCCTTGTGATCCAGTCGGGGTAGTGCTCCGGGGTGTTCTTCTGCATGAACACCGGCCCGTCCAGGCCGTCCGGGTGCCGCTCCAGCATCAGTGGCCGGCCGCGCAGATGCGGCAGCAGGTACCGCGCGACCGACCGGTAGTAGTCGACGAGGTCGGCCTTCGTGTACTCCTTCGCGTGCTCCCCCTCCTTGTCGTTTCCCTCGGCGTCCTCACCGCCGTCGCCGTCGCGGCCGTCGCCGCCCGGGAAGAGGACCTTGTCCGGCCGGTGCACCTGCACGGTGCGCCGGCCGGCCCGTACCGCGCGGGCATCGCCGCTCACGGCACCACCGCCTCCTCCACCAGCAGCCGGGCGGAGGCCGCGATCGACTCGGCGTCGATGCCGGCCGCGTGCAGCTGCTCGGCCGGCGAGGCCGAGCCGGGCATCGTACGGACGGCGAGCCGGACCAGGCGCGGCGCCGGGCGCCCGTCGAGGAAGGCGTCGAGGACCGCGTCGCCGAGGCCGCCCTCCTCGCGGTGGTCCTCGACCGTGAGCAGGCAGCCGGTGTCCTGGGCGGCCTGCCGCAAGGTGGCCCGGTCGACGGGCTTGACGGAGTACAGGTCGATCACGCGGACCGCGATGCCCTCGCCGGCCAGGGCGTCGGCGGCGGCCAGCGCCTCGTGCAGGGTGACGCCGGCGGCGACGATCGTCAGCCGGTCCGCGGCGGAGGAGCGCAGCACCTTGCTGCCGCCGACGGGGAACTCCTCGTCCGGACCGTAGATCACCGGGCTCTCCCCGCGCGAGGTGCGCAGATAGCGGATGCCGTCCAGGCCGGCCATCTCGGCGACGAGTTTCGCGGCCTGGTTGGCGTCGCTCGGGTACAGCACGGTCGAGCCGTGCATCGCCCGCATCATCGCCAGGTCCTCCAGGCCCATCTGGCTGGGCCCGTCCTGGCCGATCGCGACGCCCGCGTGGGAGCCGTTGAGGTTGATGCCGGATCCGCTGACGGAGGCCATCCGCACGAAGTCGTAGGCCCGGGTGAGGAAGGCGGCGAAGGTGGAGGCGTACGGCACCCAGCCGCGCCGGGCGAAGCCGACCGCCGTCGCGATCATCTGCTGTTCGGCGATGTAGCACTCGAAGTAGCGGTCGGGGTGCTCCTTGTGGAAGAGCTCCGAACGGGTGGAGTCGCCGACCTCGCCGTCGAGGGCCACCACGTCGCCCCGCGCGGTGCCGAGCGCGGCGAGCGCCTGGCCGTAGGCGTCGCGGGTGGCGACCTCCTCGCCCGGGTCCCAGCGGGGCAGTTCGAGGCTGCCGTCCCCGACGGCGTGCAGCGCCCGGGCGGACGGCGGCTCGTGCACGCGGACCCGGATGCCGCGGACGCCGCCGAGTTCCTCGATCGCCTCGTCGGCGTGCTTGAGCGGCTTGCCGTGCAGCCCCTCGCGGTCCTCGGCCTCCTTGACGCCCTTGCCCTTGAGCGTGCGGGCGATGATCGCGGTGGGCTGTCCCTTCGTGGAGATCGCCTCGCCGTAGGCGCGGTCGACGGCGTCCACGTCGTGGCCGTCGATCTCGGCGGTGTGCCAGTCGAAGGCGCGGAAGCGGCGGGCGTAGGCGTCCAGGTCGTGGCCGTGCCGGGTGGGGCCGCGCTGGCCGAGCCGGTTGACGTCGACGATCAGGATCAGGTTGTCCAGGTGCTCGTACCCGGCGGTCTCGGCGGCCTCCCAGATCGACCCCTCGGCCATCTCGCTGTCCCCGCACAGCACCCACACCCGGTAGTCGGCGTGGTCGAGCCGCTTGCCGGCGAGCGCGATGCCGACGCCGATCGGCAGGCCCTGCCCCAGGGATCCGGTGGCGGTCTCCACCCACGGCAGCCGCTGCGGTGTGGGGTGCCCCTCCAGGCGGCTGCCCAGCTTGCGGAAGCCGAGCAGTTCTTCGTCGTCGATCGCGCCGGCCGCCTTGAAGGCGGCGTACAGGAGGGGGGAGGCGTGGCCCTTCGACAGCACGAAGCGGTCGTTGCCGGGGTGCTCCGGCCGGCCGAAGTCGTAGCGGAGGTGGTTCGCCAGCAGTACGGCCATCAGATCGGCGGCGGACATGGAGGACGTCGGGTGGCCGGAGCCCGCCGCCGCCGAGGCCCGCACGCTGTCGACACGCAACTGCTGTCCGAGATCGACGAGTTCGGCGGTGTTCATGAGTCTCCTTCCTCAGGGATGTCATCGCGCTTGACCGGGCCGGGGGCGGGATGGTGTTCGTGATGTCCGTGACCGGGACCGGGCTTCCCGGCGGGCTCCGGGCGCGGCCGGCTCCTGGCGGGCTCCCCGCCCGGCTGGTTCCTCGCGGGTTCGCCGCCCGGCTGGTTCCTCGCGGGTTCGCCGCCCGGCTGGTTCCTCGCGGGTTCGCCGCCCGGCTGGTTCCTCGCGGGCTCCCCGCTCGCCGCCTGGGCCTTCTCGGTGTTCTCGATGATCTCGGTGGCCCCCGTCCCCTCGGGTGCGCCGGACCGCCGGGAGCCGGTGCCCGCGGCGTCCGTTGCCTCCGGACCCGTTCCGGCCCCCACCTGCGCTCCCGCCCGCGGCCGCTCCGGTCCGCCCGCCACCCGCGCCAGTTCCGGGGAGGCGGACTCCAGCGGCACCGACCAGGACCGTACGAGCCCCAACTGGACGGCCTGGCGCGGCAGTACGGCGTTGAGCAGCCAGTCCGCCGCCACCCGTATCCGGTTGCCCGGCATCGCCGCGAGGTGGTAGCCGCGGGTGACGGCGCCGGCCGCCGGACCGGAGAGCGGGACGCCGAGCGGGTTGGCGGCGGCCTGGGCGCCGCCGAGGTCCACGACGAAGCCCAGATCGCGGTGGCGGTAGGGGCGCCGCGCGCAGGCACCGAGCGAGGCGGCGACGTTGATGGCGGCGATCTTGCCGTGCCGCCAGGCGTGCTGGGCGGTCATCGGGGTGCACGAGCCGGGCTTGTTCACATCGGGTACGGCGGCGGCGTCGCCCGCCGCGAACACCTCGGGCCGCCCCGGCACCTGGAGATAGGGGTCGACGACGATCCGTCCGCGCTCCAGCGGGTGCCCGGTGCTCTCCACGAGCGGGTCGGGCCGTACGCCCACGCACCACACCAGCGTGCGGGTCGGGACGAACTCGCCGTCCGTCAGCAGCACACCGTCGTGCGTGGCCTCCTTCACGGAGGTGCCCATGCGGACGTCCACGCCCCGTTCCCGCAGCACCCGGTCCGCGGTGCGCGAGAGCCGCTCGTCCAGCTCGGGCAGGACGCGGTCGGCGATGTCCAGGAGCATCCAGCGCGGCCGCATACCCTGCCGCAGCGGGTGCCGGCGCACCTGGGAGTCGGTGTACGTCTTGCCGTGCGCGGCGACCTCCGTGCCGGTGTAGCCGGCCCCGACGACGACGAAGGTGCAGCGGGCGGCGCAGCTGTCGCGGTCGGCGGCGGCAGCGGCGAGCTCGACCTGGCGGGTCACGTGGTCGCGCAGGTAGAGCGCCTCGGGCAGCCCGCGGAAGCCGTGCGCGTGCTCGGCGACGCCGGGGATCGGCAGCAGCTTGTTGACGCTGCCGACGGCCAGCACCAGCCGGTCGTACTCCAGCGTCCCGCCGGCGCCCTCGGGGTCGGTGTAGTGCACGGCGCGTGCGTCCATGTCGACGGCGTCGGCCTCGCCGAGGACCAGGCGTACGCCGGGCAGGGTGGCGGAGAGGGAGACGGCGACCCGGCGTGGCTCCAGGATGCCCACGGCCACCTGGGGCAGCAGCGGCACGTACAGGAAGTAGTCGGTCGGGTTCAGCAGGGTGACGTCGGCCTTGTTCCGGGACATCCGGGACAGGGTCTGGGCCGCACGGTAACCGGCGAAACCGGCACCGACGATCACGATGCGGGGTCGAGTCACGGGTTCGCCTCCGGCACTGTCGCGTGCTCGTACGGAACTAGGGCCTTCCGTTCGGGTCACGCCGGCCTCGCGGGCCCTGGCACCGCTCCCTGATCCGGCCTGATCCGAACGAAAGGCCCTAACCGCGTCCCCCCGGCCGTCCCGCCCAAACCCCGGGCGTCGCGGCCCCGGCCCGGGAGACACGGCGCCGGTTTCCGTCAGCGGGACCGGGTACTCGGGAGCGCGATCGACCCGCCCCCGTCGTGGAGGAGCCTCATGCCCGAGTACGGCTACCACCTGTCGTGCGAGCAGTACGGCCCGGCGGAACTCGTCGAGCAGGCGCGGATGGCCGAGCAGGCCGGGTTCCAGGCGCTGTGGATCTCGGACCACTACCACCCGTGGAACGACGCGCAGGGCCAGAGCCCGTTCGTGTGGTCGGTGATCGGGGCGCTGTCCGAGGCGGTGTCCCTGCCCGTGGAGACGGCCGTGACCTGTCCGACCGTGCGGATCCACCCGGCCGTGGTGGCGCAGGCCGCCGCGACCAGCGCGGTGATGACCGAGGGCCGGTTCCGGCTCGGCGTCGGCACCGGCGAGGCGCTCAACGAGCATATTCTCGGCGACCGGTGGCCGCCCGCGCAGGTGCGGATGGAGATGCTGGAGGAGGCGGTGCAGGTGATGCGCCGGCTGCTGACCGGGGAGGAGGTCAGCCACCACGGCGCGTACTACACGGTGGAGAACGCCCGGCTGTACACCGTCCCCGACGAACCCGTGCCGATCGACATCTCGGGCTTCGGCCCGAAGGCGACGTCGCTCGCGGCGCGCGTGGCCGACGGCTACATCACGATGATGCCGAACGAGGAGATGGTCACCCGGTACCGCAAGGGCGGCGGGGGCACCAAACTCGTCAGCGGCGGCACGAAGGTGTGCTTCGGCCACGACCGCGACGAATGCGTCCGTACCGTGCACGACCTGTGGTACAACGAGCAACTCCCGGGCGAGATGGGCCAGGTGCTGCCGACCCCCCGTCACTTCGAGCAGCTCAAGCCGCTGGTCACCGAGGACACGGTCCGCGAGAACGTGGTGTGCGGCGACGACGTGGACCAGCACGTGGCCGCGCTGAAGGAGTTCGCCGACGCGGGCTTCGACCGGGTCTACGTCAACCAGATCGGCGCCGACCAGCGCGGTTTCTTCGACTTCTACCGCACGAAGGTGCTGCCGCAGCTGCCGCACTGACAGGGGCCCCAACTAGGCTCGTCCGCATGGAGATTCTGGGAGCCAGCCTGCGCGTCTGCGTCGACGACCTGGAGACCGCCGTCCCCTTCTACGAACGCCTGGCGGGCGGCAGAGCCCTGCGTTTCGAACGCGGCGGCGTCCAGGTGGCGGCCGTCGGCTGCTTCCTGCTGATGAGCGGCCCCGAGTCGCAGCTGGAGGTGCTGCGCAAGGTGGCGGCGACGATCGCCGTCGAGGACGTCGACGAGGCCCACCGGGTCCTGACCGAACTCGGTGCCCGCATCGTGGCGGGCCCGGTCCCGACCCCGGTGGGCCGCAACCTCATCGCCGTGCACCCGGACGGCGCGGTGTACGAGTACGTGGACCGCCGCGGCTGAGCGACGGCGATCCACGTGACGCCTCACGAGGAGGACGGGCGCATCCGGAAGTCGTAGGCCGACGGCAGCTCCTCGCCGCAGATCCGGTCCCACACGCGGCCGAGCCGCTCGTCGCCCTCCCGCAGGTCGGCGACCTCGAAGCCCTCGTCGAAGACGGCCCGCGCCTCGGCGCGGCGCCCCTCGGCGAGCAGCAGCTCGGCCTCCAGCAGCCGGAACCGGCCGCGCTCGCGGGTGGACGGGTGCAGCCGCCGCCACACCGAACGCGCGTCGGCCGGGCGCCCTGCCCGTAGCAGCGCCTCGATCGCCTCCCGGCCGAGCGCGGCGGTGGCCGCCGTCCACGTCTCGCCGTCGTCCCGCCGCTCGTGGCACAGGTCGTCGAAGGCCTCGGCGTAGCGGTCGGCGGCCCGCTCGTGGTGGCCGGCCTCCTGGTCGGCGACGGCGAGGCAGCGCAGCAACGGCCAGACGGACGGAGCCAGTTCCAGCGCCCGTTCCCAGCTGCGCACCGCCTGCGCCCGGTCACCGGCGTGCCACTGGGCGACGCCGAGGTGGTACTCGGTGAGCGGGCCTGCCGGTGCCGTCTCCAGGAGGTCGCGCCAGTGCGGGGCGACCAGCGACTCGCCGGGCGGCCGGACCCGGCGCGGTTCGGGGAAGGAACCGGAGTGGAGCAGTTCCCGCCAGGGCTCCTGTTCCTCGCCGAGGGTGGACTCGGGGAAGGGCGTGCCCGGCAGTTTCCAGCCGGAGCGCAGCACTTCGAGGGCGCCCCAGCCGGATCCGGTGCCGAGGATCTCACCCGGTTCGGCGTCGGCGTACGGCCTCCAGGCGGCGTAGGCGGCCTCGACGTCGGCGCGGGGCAGGACGGCCTCCAGCCGTTCCTCGGTCCGCCGGACGGCGGTGTCCCACTCCCCCGCCGGCGGGGGCGCGTCCAGCGGGCCGTACGACTCCAGCCACGCCACCTCGCTCTCCGCCTCCAGCCGTACGTGTTCGAGCTGGGTGCGGGCGAGACCGGCCTGGATCTCGCAGTAGCCGCCGGTGCCGGGTTCGGTCAGCCACTGCTGCCAGCGGCGCCCGCCGGGGCCCGCGCCCCAGACGAACAGCTTGCGGCCGCGCAGCACGTCGGTGGAGGTCTGCACCAGTCCCTCGCCGGACTCGTCGAGGGCGGCGATCCAGCGGCGCCGTCCGTCGGGCACCTCGTAGAAGTAGTCGGCGGGGTAGGTGCTGTTGAGGGGGTACGTCCGGTCGACGCCGTCGTACGCCGGGACGGGCACCCGGCGCAGCCGGCGCTCGTAGCCGAAGTGCCAGGCCTCCTCGGCGGGGGCGAGCACCCGGCGCTCCTCGGGAACGGCGATGTTGGACCACCAGTAGGTCGGCGCCGGCCGCTCGTGCGGGTTGCGGATGCGCACGCCGACGTGCAGGAAGTCGGAGCCGTCCGGCAGCCACAGGTCGACCTGGAAGGGCAGGTCGCGCAGTCGTTCCCACTCCCACAGGCGCAGCATCTGGCCGCCGTCGGGGGCGGGCACGCGGGCGGCGTGCAGGGGCGAGCAGGAGAGGGTGGTGTGGCCGGTGGCGCCGATGTTCCACTCGATGCCGCCCGAGTACCAGGCGCCGTTGAGGGCGAAGTTGGCGGGCTGCGACACCGGGTTGCGGTAGAGGAGTTCCTGGCCCGTGGGCTTGTGCACGAGGGAGGCGACGCGGCCGCCGAGGCCGGGGAGCACGGTGGCACGCAGGCGGTCGTTCTCGAGGACGAGCGCGTCGAACCGGCGCGGCTCGCGCGCTCTGCCGTAGCCGTCGCGAACCCGGACCGGCAGCAGGCTGTGCAGCGGCGCGTAGCCGACCTGCCGCGCCATGTCGTGCGGCAGGTCGTTCCTGTCGCGGTCCTCGATGTGGTGGACCTCGTCGAGCGGGCGCAGCGCGGGCAGCGGGTTGTCCGGCCCGAGCGGCGCGGCGGGCAGCGTCAGTACCTCACGTCGGATCGTCGTCACAACGACCATGGAACCCGGTCGCCGGTGACCTGACCAGGGGCGGGACCGGTCAGGATTGCGCAAAGGCGCCGGGTCGAAAACCTGTGTGCGGGCCACCGCCGGGCGACGTACAGTCGGTCCTTCGGCAGCGCGGGCGCGCGGGTGATCAGGAGTGCGCCGCATGCCGGCGGACAGCGAGGAGCACGGAAGACCGATGAGCGAGCGGCACACCTACCGGGTGATCGTCCGGGGTACCTGGGACGGGCTGACCGAGCAGGCGCGGGCGCGGCTGCTCGCCGAGGCGGCCGACCACGGGATGACGAGCATGCGGTTCACTCAGGAGGGCTCGCTGTCGTACGAGCCGTCGCCGCTCAAGCACTTCTCCATGCGGTATGTGGTGGTCAGCGACGCGGAGGACGGCGAGGAGATGGCCGCCGCGATCGCGGAGGACCGCGCCGAGACGGCTCTGCGCGGCCTCGGCTACGGGTTCCGCGCACTGAGGTCGACCGTCACGGACCTGGACACCATCAAGATCAACCACAAGCCCGCATCTCGGCGGTGATCGCCCACCGTTCGTGGTCCCGCCAGGCTCCGTCGATGTAGAGCATGTCCGGCGAGTAGCCCTCCAGGCGGAAACCGCAGGAGCGGGCGAGGGCGATGGAGGCGGTGTTGCCCGGCTGGGCGTTGATCTCCAGCCGGTGCAGACCCATGGGCCCGAAGGCGTGGTCGACGACGAGGTTCAGGGCCTCCTTCATCAGCCCGCGCCCGGCGGCGTGCGCGAAGGCGCCGTAGCCGAGGGCGCCGCACTGGAAGGCGCCCTCGACGATGTTGTTGATGTTGATGTATCCGGCGATGCGGCCGGAGTCCTTCTCGCAGACCAGGAAACCGGCCCGCGCCGGATCGTCGATCAGCCGTCCCGCGTACGCCTGGTAGGCGTCGGCCGTGGCCGGCGGGAAGAGCCACGGGCGGTGCAGTTCCTGGCTCTCCCTGACGCGGTCGGTGAACTCCTCGGCGTCCTCCCGCGTGAAGTGGCGGATGCCGACGCGGGGGCCCTCGGCGAGGTAGCGGGATGCGGTGTGCGGCATCCCGCCACTCTATGCGGGCCCGTGCGCCCGCGACTCAGCCGGCCACGACCGGCAGCCGGAGCACCCCGGCCTGCCCGGGGGAGGCGGCCACCGTGACCGGTTTGACGCCCCGGTTCCCGAAGTAGGCGTCGTCGCTCGCCGCGATCACGAACCGCAGCCGGTGGCCCTGCTCGTAGCGGTGCACGACGCCCGGCAGGGTCACCGTGAAGGGCCGGGTCACGTCGGGCACGCGGACCGGTGCGACCAGCCGGTGCACCAGCGTCCGGGTACCGTCGGGTGCCACGTCGTACAGCTTGGCGAACAGGACGAGCTTGTCGGCGGCGTCGGACGAGCGCTGGGCGCGCTCCGCCGCCGGTGAGATCACCTTCAGCGTGGCCCTGGGCGCGCCGACCACGTCGACGGCGTGCGTCAGTGGTGCGCTGGTCCAGGCGAGGTAGGTGCCCGGGGTGTCGTACGGCGCGGGGTCGGGCAGGCCCAGGGCCCCGGCGAGTGAGCTCTCCGAATGGCTCGTGGGGATGGGCCAGTTGGTGTAGGTACGGCTGCCGCGCGCGACCTCGCCGCGGTCGGCGACGAGTTCTCCGTCGCCCGAGAGGTACAGCTTCCGGGAGAGGGCGGGGACGTGGCCGGCCGTGGCGTAGGTGTGGTCGGGGTCGGTGATCCAGTCCCGGTAGTAGGCGAAGTCGGGGCCGGTGTCGGTGTGCCGGTTCCGGTGCAGATAGCGGTCGAACCAGGCGAGGACGCGCTTGCCCACGTAGCTGGTCTCCAAGTTGCCCTGGGACAGGTTCAGTTCGCCGGCGGCCGGGTCGGTGAGGCCTCCGCTGTGGCCCCAGGACTGCCAGATCATCTTGGTCTCGGTGCCGCGGGCCTCGAGGGTCCGGTAGGTGGCGGTGGCCTCGTTGAGGTTGAACAGGCTGTCGGCCTGGCCCTGGATCAGCAGGGTGGGCGCCTTGACCCGGTCGAGGTAGGACACCGTGGAGACGCTGCGGGCGTAGGAGAGCAGCTGTCGTGTGCGGTCGGCGGGGTAGCTGCCGGAGTTGAGGGTGCGGATCGTGTCGCAGGCCCGGGTGACGAAGTGCAGGCAGGTGAGGGAGTTGACGCGGGAGGGGTCCAGGGCGGGCTGGGTCAGTGGCTGGCTCTCGCCCATGAGGTAGAAGGCGTTGGTCCACTGCCACTTGAAGGCGCCGGGCACAGCGGAGGCGCCGGCGGCGTTGTTCGGGTCGAGGGAGTAAGCCAGGTCGTTCCAGGTGATCATCGGGATCAGGGCGTCGACGCGGTGGTCCACGGCCGCCGTGGCCAGTTGGATCGCGCCGCCGTAGGAGCCGCCGATCATGCCGACGCGCGGGTCGCCGGCACCGTCGAGGGTGACGTAGTCGGCGCGGGTGCCGTCGTCGGCACTCCGGCCGCCGGCGAGGAAGTCGACCAGCCCGGAGGCGGCCCGGCCGTCGATGCCGGGGTCGTCCAGGGAGATCAGGCAGCCGGATCTGCCGAAGCCGAGGCCGGAGTAGACGAGGGCGACGTATCCGCGCTGGGCGAAGGCCTTGCCGATGGCGTCCGTCGAGCCGTCGTCCTTGCTGCCGCCGAACCCGTTGGTGGCGAGGACGGCGGGCGCCGGGTGGGCGCGGTCCACGCCGACGGGCCGGTACAGGTCGGCGTCGACGGTGCAGGTGCGCTCGCCGGCGCGGACGGTGAACTTCAGCGGTGTCACGCCGTACTGACCGTCGGCGGACGCGGGGGTGGTGAGCGTGAGGGGTGCGGTGAGCGCGGCCGAGAGGGCGAGGACGAGGGCGGCGCGGGATCTGGGCACACGACGGGACACAAGGCCTCCACACTGAGGGCAACCCGACTTACCGACCGGTAAGTACCGGCCGGAATCATGCTGTGACACGTGTCAGAGCGCGTCAATCGCTCGGACGGAGGTTTCTTGACGGAGATTCAGTGGAGTTCTTACGGTCCCCGCGGCGGCCTTCGGCCGACGGCACGGCAACGGGACGCCCCCGAGACGCGCCGCCGTCCTCGCGGTCAGCGCAGTGCGGGCGCGTCCAGCGTCAACGTGCCCGCGCCCGCGTCGAGTTCGGCCGCCACCCCGAAGGGAATCGTCAGCGCCCCTTCGCAGTGGCCGAACCCGAACTCCTCGGCGACGGGCACCCCGAGTCCGCCGAGCCGGTCGGCGAACAGGGCCCGCACCCGGTCGGGGTCGTCGCAGTCCCTCCACGACCCGAGCAGCACCCCGCGCACTCCGTCGAGCCAGCCGGCGCGCAGCAACTGGGTGAGATAGCGGTCCAGACGATACGTCTCCTCGCCCACGTCCTCCAGGCACAGCAGACCGCCGGCCCCCGAGGGCCGCGCGGCCGGGGTGCCGAGGTCGGCGGCGAGCAGGGCCAGGCAGCCGCCGAGGGTGACCCCCCGGGCGCGCCCGGGGACCAGGGTCGTGCCGCCGGAGGCGATGGTGCGGACCGTCTCGGGCTCGAACAGGGTCGCCTTCAGGTGCTCCTGCGCCCGGGTGTTCTTGACGAAGTCGACGCCGGCCGTCATCGGCCCGTGCAGGGTGACCAGGCCCAGGCGGCCGGCGAAGGCCTCGTGCAGCGCGGTGATGTCGCTGAAGCCGACGAACACCTTCGGTCCCGCCGCCCGCATCGCGTCCCAGTCGAGCAGGTCGACCATCCGCTGCACCCCGTAGCCGCCGCGGGCGCACAGCACCGCATCCACCGCCGGATCGCACCACGCGCGCTGGAGGTCGGCGGCGCGGTCGGCGTCGGTGCCCGCCAGGTAGTCGAACGTGCCGTGCCGGTCCAGCACATGAGGGGCCACCACCGGCTCCAGGTCCCAGCCCCGCAGCACGTCGAGGCCGGCCTGGAGCCGTTCCTCGGGCACCGGCCCGCTCGGCGCGACGACGGCCACCCGAGCGCCGGAGGCGAGCCGCGCGGGGCGCAGGAGTTCCTTCATGTGTCGAGCTCCAGGGTCGGGATGCCTGCCGTGGCCAGGCCGAACACCTGAGCGTACAGCGACAGCTCCGCCTCCAGGGCCCGCACCATGGTCCCGGCCCGCCGGAACCCGTGCCCCTCGCCCTCGAACGTGAGATACGCGTGCGGCACCCCCCGTCCCTCGAGCCGGGACAGGAACCGCTCGCACTGCACCGGAGGGCAGATCACGTCGTCCAGGCCCTGGAGCAGCAGGAAGGGAGCCGTGATCCGGTCGGCGTGCTCGGCGGGCGAGCGTTCGGCGTACCGCTCCGGCACCTCGGCCAGCGGTCCGACGAGGCTCTCCAGGTACTGCGACTCGAAGTCGTGCGTCTCCCCCGTGCCCCAGCCGGTCAGGTCGAGGATCGGGTAGATGATCGTGCCGCAGGCGTAGACGTCGGTGGCGGCCAGGGAGGCGGCGGTGGTCCAGCCGCCCGCGCTGCCGCCCCGGATCGCGAGCCGCGCGCGGTCGGCGGTGCCCTCCTCGGCGAGCGCCAGGGCGACGGCCGCGCAGTCCTCGACGTCGACGACGCCCCACTGCTCGCGCAGCCGGTTGCGGTACTCCCGGCCGTGCCCGGTCGAGCCGCCGTAGTTGACCTCGGCGACGCCGACGCCCCGCGAGGTGAAGTAGGCGATCTCCAGGTCGAGTACGAGCGGGGCCCGGCTGGTGGGGCCGCCGTGCGCCCACACGACGTAGGGCGGCAGCTCGCCGTCGGGCGCCCGGCACCCGGGGTTGCGAGGCGGGTAGATGTGGGCGTGGACGTCACGGCCTCCCGGCCCGGAGAACGTGCGGATCAGCGGCTCGGGACAGTAGGCGGGGTCGACCGCGTCCTCGTGGGCGGCGCCGATCACCCGGGTGCGCCCGGTCCGGGTGTCCAGCTCCACGACCTCGTAGGAGCTGCTCGGACCGGCCCCGACCGCCACCACTCGCTCGCCGTGCGCCGCGAGCGTGGCGTCGAACTCGCTCCAGGGGCCCACCGCGTCGACGACCTCGCCGGTCTCCGGGTCGAGTATGCCGAGGGTGGCGGCGCCCCGGCCGTGCAGGACGGCGATCAGCCCGCTGTCCAGGGGCGCGAACCAGCGCTGGCCGACCTTCCACAGCGGCCCGCCGAACTCCTCCTCGCGGGGGCACAGCGGCCGCGAGCCGCGGTGGGGATCGGCCTGGTACAGGTTCCACCAGCCGCTGCGGTCGCTGACGTACAGCAGCGAACCGTCGGCGGCCCACTCGGCCTGGGGAATGGACTCCTCGGGGCCGCCGCCGCAGGTCCAGCTCTCGCCGAAGGTGCCGTCCTCCGTGACCTCGGCCATCACCAGTTCCGTGCCGTCCCACGGCATCCGGGGATGGTCCCAGGCCAGCCACACCGCCCGCCGTCCGTCGGGCGAGAGACGGGGGCCGGTCACGAACCGGTGCCGTTCGCCGGTGAGTTCACGCACCGCGCCACGGTCCTCGGCCGCCGAGCCGTCCAGCGGTACGGCGGCCAGGACGCGCCGTACGTCGCCGGGTCCCTCACCGGTGAACTCCTCCAGCACACACCAGACCTCGCCCCGCTCCGGGACCAGCTGCGGGTCGGCCCAGCGCAGTCCGCCGCCGATGGACGAGAGGGGCGTGAGCGGCCGCGGCTCGCCGCCGGGCTCGTAGCGGTAGAGCCGCTGGTCGGCGAAGTTCACGAACACCACCAGCGGCGTGCCGTCCTGGACCGTCCCGGCCCACGGCCGGCCGCCGTACTCGATGACCCGGCTGCGCACGTTCCACGGCGCGGACAGGACCGACTCCTCAGTCCCGTCGGGATGCCGCCGCATCAACGTCCGCCGGCCGCCTTCGGCGGGCCGTGGCTCGGTCCACCACACCTCGTCGCCGACGAAACCCACGAACTCCGGCCTGCCGTCGTGCGCGGCGGCGAGGGCCGCGTCGATCGGCGACGGCCAGGAACCGTACGGCAGGGTCTGCACGTTCTCCCCCATGTGGTCAGGCGGTCCGCAGGAAGCGGTCCAGGACACGGACACCGAAGTGCAGCGCCTCGACGGGGACCCGTTCGTCGACGCCGTGGAAGAGGGCGTTGTAGTCGAAGCCCTCGGGCAGTTTCAGCGGCGAGAAGCCGTAGCCGGTGATGCCGAGCCGCGAGAACTGCTTGGCGTCGGTGCCGCCCGCCATGCAGTACGGCACCACGTGCCCCTCGGGCGCGAACTCCTCGACGGCGGCGCGCATCGCCCGATACGTCGACGAGTCGACCGGCGCCTGGAGTGCCACCTCCCGGTGGTGGAACTCCCAGTCCACGTCCGGGCCGGTCAGCTGGTCGAGGGTGGCGCGGAACTCCTCCTCGCCGCCGGGCAGATACCGCCCGTCGACATGGGCGACGGCCTCCCCCGGGATGACGTTGATCTTGTAACCGGCGTCGAACATGGTGGGGTTGGCGCTGTTGCGCAGGGTGGCCTCGACGAGCCGGGCGGCCGGGCCGAGCTTCTCCAGCAGCGCGTCCACGTTCCGCAGGTCGGCCTCCACGCCGTACAGGGCGGCGAGTTCGGTGAGGGCCGCTCGGACGGTCGGGGTGAGGCGCAGCGGCCACTCGTGGGCGCCGATCCGGGCGACGGCGGCGGCGAGCCGGGTCACCGCGTTCTCCTTGTTGACCTTGGAACCGTGGCCCGCCCGGCCGCGCGCGGTCAGCTTCAGCCAGGCGGTGCCTCGCTCACCGGCCGCGATGGGGTAGATCTGCCGTCCGGCGCCGTCGTGGAAGGTGTAGGCCCCGGACTCGCTGACGCCCTCGGTGCAGCCCTCGAACAACTCCGGGTGCTCGTCTGCCAGGAAGCCGGAGCCGTCCTCGGCACTGGCCTCCTCGTCCGCCGTGAACGCGATCACCACATCGCGGCGCGGCCGCACACCCAGCCGGGCCCAGGAGCGGACCACGGCGAGGA
Source organism: Streptomyces sp. NPDC006393 (assembly GCF_040628575.1). Classification (NCBI taxonomy): domain Bacteria; kingdom Bacillati; phylum Actinomycetota; class Actinomycetes; order Kitasatosporales; family Streptomycetaceae; genus Streptomyces; species Streptomyces sp. NPDC006393. Next base: position 37,251 of record NZ_JBEXZD010000016.1, on the reverse strand, counting down.
TCATCGCGTCCATGTTCTTCATGTCCACCGCGCCGCGGCCCCACACGACGCCGTCGCGGATCTCGCCGGAGAACGGGTGCACGCTCCAGTCCGCGGCCTGAGCGGGCACCACGTCCAGGTGGCCGTGGACGAGCAGCGCGGGCGCCGACGGGTCGGTGCCCTCGACCCGGGCGACCACGTTGGTCCGGCCCGGGGTGCGCTCCAGCATCAGCGGCTCCAGGCCGGCGCCGGAGAGCTGTTCGGCGGCGTACTCGGCGGCCGGGCGCTCCCGGCAGTCGCCGCCGCCCCGGTTGGTGGTGTCGATACGGATCAGGTCGGACGTGAACCGGACGACCTCGTCCAGCGCCGGCGCGTCAGCCATACTGCTCCTCCACCGCGGACGAGGCGATCGTGGTGACCGCCTTGAAGGTCCGGATTCCCTCGAACATGGTGTCGCTGGTGTACGCCACCTTGCGCTCGCCGACACGGGCCACGCCGGGGACGACGGTGGCGGCCATGGCGAGGTGCTCGGCGTCGAACTCCAGCGCGATCGTGAACGGCCCGCCGCTCACCGGCTCATGACGGGCCGCCAGGGACACCGCCTCCTTGGCCGCCGCGCGGATGTCGGCGGCGGTGCGGGCCGGCGTGCGGCACACGGCCGCGTACCGCGACACATGGTCCTTCACCGCGACCTTCAGCGCCTCGGGGGCGTACCCGAGCGCGTCCTCGCAGGCCACGTCGTCGCCGGTGACCAGGACGACCGGCACACCGTACTCGGCGACCACGTGCGCGTTGAGCAGGCCCTCGCTGGCCCGTACGTCGTTCAGCCACACCCCGGTGATGGAGTTGGCCAGGTAGGTGTGGGCGAGCACGCCCTCCATGCCGGCGCCCGCGTGGTAGCCGACGAAGGCGATTCCGTCCACGTCACCGTGCTGCACGCCCTCCACCATCGAGAGCGACTTGTGCCGCCCGGTGAGCATCTGCGCCCGCTCGTCCAGCCGTTCGAGCAGCAGATTGCGCATGGACCAATGGGCCTCGTTGATGAGGACCTCGTCGGCGCCGCCGTCGAAGAAGCCCAGCACGGCCGCGTTGACATCGGAGGTGAACATCGACCGGCACCGCTCCCACTGCGGTGTCCCCGGCAGCACGTCGGCGGGCCAGGTCACCCCCGTGGCGCCTTCCATGTCGGCGCTGATGAGGATCTTCATGGCTCGAAACCGTACGCGCTGCCCGGCCGCCTCGGCCAGAGCTGTGGATAACTGTCGGTGGTCCGGACCACTGAAGTCCCCTCGTACGGTCTACGACCAGGCCTTTCCACGGAAACGACCGGCCGTGGGACCGCCCTCTGAACCGACGTCCTGCTCCCGTGGAGCGCCGGGACCACCACGTCGCCGGGCTCTGCGATGCCCCACGGACGCGTACCACTGGTATCGCCTGCAGCAGTCGTCAATCGGTGACGAGGTCCTCCGGCGCGGACCGGGCGAGTTCGGCGAGAACGCCGAGCGCCTGGGAGAGGACGTCCGGCCGGGGCGAGGCCAGGCCCACGCGGATCGCGTTGGGGGCGTGGCCGCCGCCGACGGTGAACGCGGCGGCGGGCACCACCCCGATGCCGTGCCGTGCGGCGGCGGCCACGAACGTGTCCGCGCGCCACGGGCGGGGCAACTGCCACCAGCAGTGGTAGGAGCGCGGATCGCTCCGCACCGCGAAACCGGCGAGGTACCGGGCCGCGATCTCCTGCCGGGCCGCCGCTTCCCGTTGCTTGGCGTCCACCAGCTTCTTCACGGTGCCGTCCTGCTGCCAGTGATGGGCGGCCTCCAGGGCGAAGCGCATGGGGGCCCAGCCGCCCGACCGGAGGGCGGCGGCGATCTCGCTCGCCATGGCCTCGGGCGCCACCGCGAAGCCGAGAGTCAGACCGGGGGCGATGCGCTTGGACAGGCTGTCGATCAGTACGGTCCGCTCGGGGGCGTAGGCGGCGAGTGGAGGCAGTTCGTCGCGCAGGAACGCCCAGACGGCGTCCTCGACCGCGGGGATCCCGAGCCGCGGCAGCAGGTCGGCCAGCCGCTCCATCCGCTGCGTGGGCATGCTGAGCGAGAGCGGGTTGTGCAGCCTCGGCTGCACGTAGACGGCGTGCAGCGGGGCGGCGGCATGGGCCTCCTCCACGGCCTCCGGGATCAGTCCGGCCCCGTCCATGGCCAGCGGGACGAGGGTGATGCCGAGGCGGGCGGCGACGGCCTTGACGACGGGATACGTCAACTCCTCGACGCCGAGGCGTCCGCCCTGCGGCACCAGGGCGGTGATGACGGCGGAGACGGCCTGCCGCCCATTGCCCGCGAACAGGATCCGTGCGGGGTCGGCGCGCCAGCCCCCGCAGGCGAGGATGTCGGCGGCGGACGCCTGGACGGCCGGGAGGCCGGCCGCGCCGACCGGTCGCAGGGCGTGCCCGAGGGCGTCGGGCCGCGACAGTCCTGCGAGGCCCTCGGCGAGGAGTGCGCTCTGCTCGGGTACGACCGGATAGTTGAGCTCCAGGTCGATCCGGCCGACCGCCGGTTCCGTGAGCGCGGGGGCAATGACCCCGGACTCCGCCCACGCCGCGCGCACGAACGTGCCGCGTCCCACCTCACCCAGCGTCAGGCCACGGCGGGCCAGTTCCTGGTACACGCGCGTGGCTGTGGAATTGGCGATGCCGTGCTGCCGCGCGAACTCGCGCTGCGGGGGAAGGCGGTCGCCCGGCCGCAGGGAACCGGACGCGATCTCCGCCGCGACCGCATCGGCGACGCTCTGATAGTCCTTCGACAAGACGCGCTCCCCTGGTCCGTCCGGCGGCCTCCACTCAAGCACACCATTGCACTCAGTGCAATATTTTTATTGCACCGAGCCGTCGATCGCAATAGCCTTCCCACATTGCCCCGACAGCATGAAGGGTGCACGCGAGGCCCCGGCCCACCGCCTGGCCATGTCGCAGAACGGCAGTGCAATGTACCTACGGAAAAGGGGCATTCATGGTTGAACTCAGCGGGATCCTCGGCGTGACGGTGGTGGCGCTCGGCATGGTGCTCACCCCCGGGCCGAACATGATCTACCTCGTCTCGCGCAGCATCACCCAGGGCAGACACGCCGGGATGATCTCCCTCGGCGGTGTGGCACTGGGCTTCATGGTGTACCTGGTCGCCACGAACGTGGGGCTGTCGGTGGTCTTCCTCGCCGTTCCCGAGCTGTACGTCGCGGTGAAACTGGCCGGCGCCGCCTACCTCGCCCTTCTGGCCTGGAACGCCCTGAAGCCGGGCGGCGTCTCCGTCTTCGCCCCGCAGGACGTGCCGCACGATTCACCGCGCAGGCTGTTCGCCATGGGCCTGATGACGAACCTGCTCAACCCGAAGATCGCCGTCATGTACCTTTCCCTCATCCCCCAGTTCATCGACCTGGACAGGGGCCACGTCCTCCTCCAGGGCCTCGTCCTCGGCTCGATCCAGATCGTGGTGAGCGTCGCGGTCAACATGACCATCGTGCTCGCCGCCGGCACGATCGCCGTCTTCCTCTCCCGCCGTCCCTCCTGGCTGAAGGTGCAGCGCTACCTGATGGGCACGGTGCTCGGCGCCCTCGCCGTCTCCCTCGCCGTCGACACGTCGGGCCCCGCCCACTCCGGCTGACCGGACGGCGCGACAGCGGATGCCGGACCGAACGTCCCGGGACAGCACACCTAGGCGGCCTGTTGGGAAGCGGCCGCTGCGGGGCGCAGGTCGTCCAGGGCGAGCTGGTGCGCCGGCGGGTCGGGCAGCACGACACGGTGGGTGGTGCGCAGGTCGGCGCCCACGGCGATCAGTTCGCCCGGCTCCATCAGGCGCCAGTCGGGGTTGTCGTCCATGCGTTCGCTGGCGACGACCACGGCGGGACGGTCGGCCAGAGGGGCGCAGTGCACCCGCATGCGACCGTGGCTGCCGCTGTGGTCCAGGTGCCGCGTGCCGTACGGGCCGCCCGCCGGGCGCTGGAGGACGTACAGCTCGTGCGTGGCGGGGTAGCGCAACGCCCACAGCCGGTCGGGGGTGATGAGGACGAGATTGAGGGCGTAGACCGGCAGGTTCCCGGCGATCCAGCGGGCGGCGTGCTCGATGCCGGCGGAGACGTCACCGCCGTGGCGCCGGGTCTCCCGGGTGATGAGGGCGAAGAACCGCTCGGAGTCGGTGTCCCCGCGGACCAGGGTCCGGTCCTCGCCCAGGTGGTCGTCGAGCCGGTCGAGGCCCTCGATGACCCCGTTGTGCGCGAACAGCCGCCCGTCCTGCTCGAAGGGGTGGGTGTTGCGGGCGTCCAGGCTGCCGGTGGAGGCGTAGCGCACATGGGCGAGGAAGGTGGCGGACTCCACCTGACGGGCGTCCTCGGCGAAGGCGCGGTCCGCGTAGGCCGCGATCGGGGCCTTGTCCACGTGCGGCGTGCCGTCGGCGGAGAAGTAGCCGAGACCGGTGCCGTCGGGGTCGCGGTGGCTCTGCCGGCTGAGGCTGTCGGGGGCGTCGAGGAGCCAGAACGTGGCGTGGGTGCGCCGTGGGGCGCTGCTGAGGCCGAACAGGCGGCACATCGGGTACCTCCTCGGTCAGTGGCGCCCCGGGCGGCGTACGTTCTTCGTCTCCGCGCCATGGGCGAAGTTGTTGGTGTCGTCGGCGCTGCGGTGCGGCTCCGGCTGCTTCTCCAGCCGGGTCAGGACGCGGCGCAGGTCCTCCAGGAGCAGGTCGGCCAGGTCGTGGCTGAAGCCGTTGCGGACCACGATGCGCAGCACGGCGAGGTCGGTCCGGTCCTTCGGGAAGGTGTACGCGGGCACCAGCCAGCCGCGTTCCCGGAGTGCGGCGGAGACGTCGAAGACGCTGAAGTTGCCCACGTCCTCGCGCACCCGGAAGGCGAAGACGGGGATCTCGTCGCCGCGGGTGATCAGTTCGAACGGGCCGAGTGCCGCGATCTCGTCGGCCAGCCGGGTGGCGACGTCACGGCAGGTCTGCTGCACCTTCCGGTAGCCGTCGAAACCCAGCCGCAGGAAGGTGTAGTACTGGGCGACGACCTGGGCGCCCGGCCGGGAGAAGTTCAGCGCGAAGGTCGGCATGTCGCCGCCGAGGTAGTTGACGTGGAAGACCAGATCGTCGGGGAGGGCCTCCTGGTCGCGCCACAGGGCCCAGCCGACTCCGGGCATGACCAGCCCGTACTTGTGGCCGGAGGTGTTGATGGAGGCGACCCGCGGGAGCCGGAAGTCCCACACCAGCTCCGGGTCGAGGAAGGGGGCGATCATCCCGCCGGACGCGCCGTCGACGTGGATAGGAATGTCCAGGCCGGTACGGGACTGCAGGTCGTCCAGGGCCGCGGCGATGTCGGCGACCGGCTCGTAGCTGCCGTCGAAGGTGGAGCCGAGGACGGCGACGACCCCGATGGTGTTCTCGTCGCACAGCTCGACCGCCTTCTCGGGCGTGAGGTGGAACCGGTCCCCCTCCATCGGCACATAGCGCGGCTCGACCTCGAAGTAGTCGGCGAACTTGTCCCAGCAGATCTGCACGTTGATGCCCATGACCAGGTTGGGCCGCTCGGTGGACTTGCCCTCGGCGCGGCGCCGGTGCTGCCAGCGCCGCTTGAGGGCCAGTCCGCCGAGCATCGCCGCCTCGCTCGATCCGGTCGTCGAGCAGCCGATCGCGTGCCGCGGGTCCTCGGCGTGCCACAGCCGGGCGAGCATGTGGACGCAGCGCAGCTCGAGCTCCGCGGTCTGCGGATACTCGTCCTTGTCGATCATGTTCTTCTGGGCGCACTCGTCCATCAGCCGCAGGGCCTGCGGCTCGGCCCAGGTGGAGACGAACGTCGCCAGGTTCTGCCGGGCGTTGCCGTCGAGCATCAGCTCGTCGTGCACCACCTGGTAGGCGGTGTCCGGCTCCATCTCCCCCTCCGGCATCGCGTACCGCGGCACCCGCAGGGGCTCCCGGCTGAAGAGCGGATTGACCGCCAGGTCCCGGCTCTCACCGCGGTGGTCAGGGGAATGCCTCACGGTCATGCGCTCCGTCCTCCATGCGTCGTCGGTGTCGCCGATGGATCTTCGCGTGGGCGAGTGCCCGGGCCGTCACCAGGCGGCCGGTTCAGCGCTCCAGGAAGTCGAAGAGCTCTTCCCAGCGGTCGGTGATCGTCTCCGGGTCGAACCGCCGTGCGCTGCGCAGGGCCTGCTCACCCATGGAGTCGCGCAGCTGTTCGTCGGACATCAACCGGACCAGATGGCGGGCGAGTTCGAAGGTGTTGCCGGGCCGGGCCAGCAGCCCGTCCTCCTCGTGGCCGACGATCTCGCGCACACCGGGCGCGCAGTCGAACGCCACACAGGGCACGCCGCAGGCCATCGCCTCGAGCAGCACCAGCGGGAAGCCCTCGCCGCGCGAGGACTGCACGAACACGGAGGAGGCGCGCAGCGCCCCGGGCACGTCGTCGGTCTGCCCGGCGAAGTCCACCGAGTCCTCCAGCCCGAGGTCCGCGCACCGCTGCCGCAGCTCCGCCTCGGCCTCTCCCCTGCCGTAGATGCGCAGGGTCCAGCCGGGCTGCCGCTGCGCGGCCTCGGCCCAGGCGTCCAGGAGCAGGTCGACACCCTTCTCGTGGGAGAGCCGGCCGATGCTCGCGACCACCTTCTCGGTGCGCTGCGACGGGGTGTCGGGCACGATCGGCAACGGGTTCGGCATGAACCCGAGGTTGTTCAGGCCCTCGCCGACCCAGCGGTCGGCGTCCTCCTGAGTGAGCGCCAGCAGCCGGTCGACGTCCTTGAAGTACTTCTTCACCCGTGCGAACCGGGCGGTCTTGCGGCACGTCTCGAAGGACTCGTGGGTCATGCCGATGACACGGTGTCCGGCGGTGTCCGCGAGCGCCACCCACTCCATCGCCCACACCTGCGCGACAATGATCACCGCCCCGGGCCGGGCGGCGCGGAACAGCGTCGTGAGGCGGGCGGCGGCGGTGCGCATATGGGCCTCGTGCCGGCGCACGGCCGGGTCGGCGGAGCCCAGCAGGCGGCGCGCCCGGGGACGGCCGGACGGCCGGCGGGCGTACAGCGTCTCCGTCCGGTACGGGGGCTCGCCGAGGTCCATCGGATGGTGGGCGGGGGCGATGCCGACGACGGTGACCCGGTGGCCCCGGTCGGCCAGCATCCGGGCCATCTGGGTCTGCCAGCGGCCCACGCCGCCGAGTTCGTCGACCTCGTTGGCCACAAAGAAGATGTCGCGCTGGGTCATCGGGCCTCTCCCGCGGGGCCGAAGAAACGGTCCACGATCTGCGCCGCGGCGTCCCCGCGGTCGTACTCACCGTACTTGTCCACGAACTCCTTCAGCCGCGCCTCGTGGGCCGCGCCCACGGTGCTCAGGTCGCCGAGCACGTCGAAGAGTTCCTCGGCGGTGCGCGGGACGGGACCCGGCGCCTCGGCGAGCAGGTCGAAGTAGGTGCCCCGGGTGTCCTGGGCGTACTCCTCCCAGTCGTGTGCGTAGAACACGATGGGCCGCTGGAGCAGGGCGTAGTCGAACATCACGGAGGAGTAGTCGGTGATCAGGGCGTCGGCGAGCAGCATCAGCGGGGTGATGTCCGGCTCCGCGCTGACGTCGATCACGCGTCCGGCCACCGACGGGGGCAGGGTGAGACGGTTGAGGTAGTGCGCCCGCACGAGCAGGGTCCAGTCGTCGCCGAAGCGGGCGGCGAAGCCCTCCACGTCGAACGGGAACTCGAAGTCCTTCACACGGCCGTCGGAACGGGCGCGGAACGTGGGCGCGTACAGCAGGACCCGCCGGTCCGGGTCAATGCCGAGGCGTTCGGCGAGCCGCTGCGCCTCGGGGTCGGGCGCGGCGCCCTGCCGGGCCCGCACCAGGGCGTCGTTGCGCGGATAGCCGGTGCGCAGCAGCTTGTCCTCGGGGATGCGGTAGGCGCGGGCCAGGGTGCGCACGTCGTGCTCGCTGCGCACCACGAAGTGGTCGAAGCGGTCCAGGGCCTGCTGGTAGGAGCGTTGTTCGGGCTCGGACAGCATCCGCAGGCCGGGCTCGTCGAAGCCCATCCGCTTCAGCGCGGAGCCGTGCCAGGTCTGGATGTACGTGGTCTCCGGGCGCTTGGTCAGGCGCAGCGGGTAGCCCTGGTTGTCGATCCAGTACTCGGCCTGGGCGAGCGCCTTGAGGTAGCCCCACGACCAGCGGCGCACCAGCTCCGCGTCCTTCGGGAAGCCCTGGGGGCGCTCACCGGCGTAGGACCAGATCGGGGTGATCGGCGTGCCGCGGCGCCGCAGCTCCTCGTAGATCGCGCGCGGGCTGTCGCTGTACTGCTTGCCGAGGTGGCTCTCGAAGACGACGGTGCCCTTGCGGACGGGCAGCCTGGTCAGCATGTGCTCGTAGACCTGGAGTTTGCGGGTGCCGGAGTTCAGGTCCCGGCGCAGGGCCCGGAGTTTGCGGTAGGCGCCCTTGGCGGCGCGCGCGGGGCGGCCGTGCAGGTTGCGCTCCACGGCGGCGCGCCCGGTGCGGGCCAGCCGGCTGTGCTGGGTGAGCCGGAAGGCCAGGTGTCCCTTGGCGGACACCTGGGCCTGGAGCCGGTCCGCCATGAGCCGGGTGAGCCGCGGCCGGACGGGGACGTCCTCGGCGTGCTCCAGGTCGACGGCGCCGACGGTGAGCCGGCTGGTGGTCCGCTTGCCGTCCACGGTGAGGTGCAGCCGCACGTCCCAGACGTCGTCGACGATGCCGAGCGGCCTGAGCCGCCGGGCCAGCGGCACCTCGGCCCGCCAGGCGATCGTGTCGCCCTGGTGGCGCGGGGCGGGCACCGGGAAGGTGAAGGTCTGCAGGCTGCGTCGGCGGGCGCGGAACTCCAGCTCGGCGGTGAGCTTCGCGTCCGGGGCGATGGTGTGCAGCGGGTTGACGACCTCGCCCGCGAGCACCACCTCGCCGCCGCGCGCGACGTACTCGGTGAGCCGGTTGCGCAGGTACATCTGGTGGAGCCGCTTGGCGTGGTAGCCGAGCGTGGTGACGTCCAGGACGGAGCGCATCTCCTCGTCGTCGAGGTAGCGGTCGGTCCAGTAGATCCGGCCGTCCCGCTCGGTCAGCGGTGCGGAGATCTTGTTCCGGTTGAGCAGCGTGTCGATGGCCGGCATCAGGTCGGCCCAGTCCTCGCGCAGCAGCAGCTGGGCGCAGATGGCGTGGACGCGGTCGAGTTCGGCGTAGGCGGCCTCGGGGAAGTCCTGGACGTAGCCACGGGCCAGCTCGGCGAAGCGGTGCCGGTAGTCGTCGTCGAGGAACGGCAGTTCCCGCAGGTACAGCACCAGGTCGTGCTTGAGGAACTTGATGTCCTTGCGCAGCTTCAGCTCGTCCTGCCCCTGGCGGTCCAGGATGGCGTCGATACGGCGGTGGATCTCGACGCGGTCCGCGAAGTTGCTGATCTCGTTGCGCCGGTTGCTGATCGACTTCACGGTCGTCTTCTGGACCACGTTCCAGAAGTAGACCGTGTTGGGGATGAGCGTGATCCGGCGCGCGGCCAGGTAGGCCTGGGCCGAGAAGAGCAGGTCCTCGTAGTGGATGCCGCGCGGGAAGGCGAGGTCGTTGCCGAGGAGGAAGTCGCGCCGGTAGCACTTGTTCGTCGACAGGGTGTCGAAGACGAACAGGTCCGGCAGCTCGGCGACGGAGTCGAGGGTGCGGGTCTCGCGGTACAGCCAGGGGTACCACTGGACCCGCTTGTCGTGCCGGCTGTCGGTGTGAACCCGGACACACAGGGCGGAGACGAGGTCGGCGTCGGTGCGGTCGGCGGCCTCGACCATGTTGCGGCACGCGTTGCGCTCGAGTGTGTCGTCGCTGTCCAGGAACATCACGTACCGGCCGCGGGCCACCTTCACGCCCTGGTTGCGAGGCTCTCCGCAGCCGCCGCTGTTCTCGGGCAGCCGGATGGCGCGGACCTTGTCGGGGTGGGCCGCGGCGAGCGCCTGCGCGACCTCGTAGGAGCCGTCCGTCGAGCAGTCGTCGGCGATGATCACCTCGACATTGCGCAGTGTTTGCTCAAGGACGGAACCTACGGCCGTCGGAAGTCTCTCTTCGTCGTTGTAGACGATGACGACAACACTGACGTCCGGATCGGGCGCGACGGTCGACACGGCCACCTCTCGTCTCTGTTCCGTTCGGCGTGCGGTGGAAGTGGACGTAACCCTACAGGCTGTAGGGAGCGCACCGATCCCCACCCCCTCCAAACTACGCCAATGCGACAATACGCCGCCCCACTGACACGCAGACCGCCCCCCGCCCCCGGGCGCCCCTCACCGGGCGCGGCCGGCCACGAGCCACTTCGAGGGCAGTTCGATCCGGTGGCCGTCGGGTGCGAACTCCGTGGTCGCGAGGGGGAGTTCGCCGTCGTCGAGCACGGTGAGGCCGGCCGCGCGCAGATACCGTGGCACGGCGGCGTCGGCCACCTCACCGGGGGCGATGCCGTGCCGGAAGACCGGGGCGAGCTTGGCCGGTGGGCCGGCGGGGTCCTGTGCCAGCCGGCCCAGGACCGGCCGGGCCGTCTCGGACAGCTCGACGAGGAAGACCCGGCCGCGCTCGCCGGCGAGGACGGCGAGGCAGTCCACGAGCGACTGCCGGTCGTCCGGATCGCACTGGTGCAGTACGCCGCGCATGTAGACGTTGGCGTCACCGAGCTCGGCGTGCAGACTCTCGGCCTCGGCCTTGTCGGCCGCGTCCAGGACCCGGTACGACGCCCGTCCGCCGGGGTCGGCGTGCCGGGCGTGCTCGATGGCCGCGGCGGCGATGTCGGCGCCGACCACGCGCGGGAAGCGGCCGGCGAGGAAGCGGGTCTGGGTGCCGTTGCCGCACCCGAGGTCGACGAGAGGCAGTTCCGGCTCGGCGAGGTGCGGTGCGAACAGCGGGAGCTGGAGACCGGCGGTCAGCGCCGGCTCGGAGTCCCAGAACACCGCCCCCGGCTCGTCGGGCACCTCGGCCCAGAACCCCTCCCACGCCTGACGGTACCGACTGGTCACGCTCATGCCCAACTCCCCTGTGTACGGCGGTGATCCGTCCTAAGTGACGGGCCAGTACGGTCTATCGCGCACAGTTCCCGGTCACAAGCGCCCGACGCGTTCCTTCACGGCCGAGCGCGAGTCGCACACGCCGGTGCACCAGCCGCGCATGTCGGGTGGTGCATGGGCGTACGTGGGGGCGCGCGGGGGTGGTTCGAGGCGCGCGCGGGATACGACGCGTGCGCGGGGTCGGGCGTTGCGCAGGGTGTGGTGTGTGCGCACTGTGGGGAGTGTGCGTGGGTTGGGTGTGCGCTCAGGGTGGGTGTGCGCGCAGGGCCCGGCTCAGCGGCGGGGCAGGGTGAGTTCGAACCAGACCGTCTTGCCGGTGGGGGTGCGGGTGGTGCCCCACTCGCGGGCCAGGGTGCTGACCACGCGCAGGCCACGGCCCGACTCGTCGGTGGGACCGGCGCTCAGCAGGGTCGGCAGGTCGTGGTCGTCGTCCTCGACCTCGCACAGCAGCGTGTCGCCGCGGACCAGACGCAGCTCGACGGGCCGGCCGTGGGAGTGCCGTACCGCGTTGGTGACCAGCTCGCTGACCAGCAGCTCGGCGGGGTCGGCCAGCCGGGCCAGCCCCCAGGTGTGGAGCTGCTCGCGGACCGCCGCGCGGGCGCGTCCCACCTGTGCCGGGTCCCGGCTCAGGCGCCACTCGGCCACGTCCTCCGGCTCGATGCCGCCCAGCCGGACCAGCAGCAGGGCCACGTCGTCCTTGCGGCCCCCGCGGGTGGCCAGCGCGCGGATGATCGTGTCGCAGGCGTCGTCCATGGACGCGGCCGGGTGGGCGGCGGACTCGCACAGGGTGGCGAGCCCCACACCGATGTCCTCGCCGCGCACCTCGACCAGCCCGTCGGTGCACATCACCAGCCGGTCGCCCGGCCGCACCCGCACCCGTACCGCCTCGAAGGGCACCCCGCCCACGCCGATGGGTGCCCCCGTGGGCAGCTCCAGCAGCTCGCTGCGGCCGTCCTCGGCGCGCACCAGGACGGGCGGGATGTGGCCCGCGTTGGCGAGGAGCAGTTCGCCCGCGATGGGATCGTAGACGGCGTAGAGGCAGGTCGCGAGGTAGGTGTCGCCGAGCCGCTGGGCCAGGTCGTCGAGGTTGCGCAGCAGTTGTGCGGGCGGCAGGTCGAGCGCCGCCATGGTCTGCACGGCCGTGCGCAACTGCCCCATCATCGCCGCCGAGTTCAGCCCATGGCCCATCACGTCGCCGACGACGAGCGCGGTGCGGGCGCCGGGCAGCTTCACCGAGTCGAACCAGTCGCCGCCGACCCGGCCGAGCAGCGTGCCCGGCAGATAGCGGGTGGCGATGTCGCAGCCCGCCATCCGCGGCGGGATGTGCGGCAGCATGCTGTCCTGGAGGGTCTCGGCGACGCTCTCCTGGTACGTGTACATGCGGGCGTTGTCGAGCACGAGACCGGCGCGTGCGGCGAGTTCGGCGCCGGTCACCCGGTCCATGTCGTTGAACTCGGCCCGCTCGGGGTGGCGCAGCAGGATCATGAAGCCGAGGACGACGTTGCGCGCCTTCAGGGGGACGACGAGCATCGAGCGGTGGGTGATCAGCGGCCGGATGTCGCGCTTCTCGAACTGCGAGGCGATGGCGTGACCCATCTCCTCGCTGATGCGCGGCACGAGCACGGGCTCGCCGCTCGTCATGCACTGGAAGAACGGCGTGTGCGCGGGGAACGGCATGGCCTCGCCGACCGGCACCACGTCGTCCCAGCGGCCGGGCTCGTCGGTGTGCTCCAGGGCCACCCGGTGCCACATGGTGGTCGTGTCGGGGACACCCTCGGGGAACCCCTCCCCGGCGACGACCTGCTCGCGCAGATAGGTGCCGGCGACATCGGTGAAGCGCGGTACGACGGCCTTGCTGACCTCGACGATGGTCCGCGCGAGGTCGAGCGAGGTGCCGATCCGGCCGCTGACCTCGTTGAGGAACTCCAGGTGTTCGCGGACGGCCGCGTACTCCAGGTCGACGCCCTCGTCGTCGGTGGCTTCCTGCGGCACGGGCAGGCCCTGCGCGACGGCCCGTGCGGCCCGCTCCCGGCGGGCCCGGCGCTCGGCGCGGCGGGCCACGCCCCAGTCGGGGGTGACGGGCACCCGGTCGTTCTGGCTGAACTCCAGGACCGGATAGCCCAGTTCGAGGACCTGCGCGACGATCCGGGCGCTCTCGTCGACGCTCATGCTGGGCATGATCTCCGGCAGCCTGCGGGCCAGCTCCTCGGCGCCGGGGAAGTCGGTGTGCAGGGCGAAGGCCGGCGCGATCCGCTCGAACGCGAGGGCCGTGTCCGGCCCGCCGGGATCGTCGGCCTCTCCGGGGCGCAGTCCGTCCGCGTCGGCGGCGAGCACCAGCAGCCGCTCCCGGCCGGGGCCGACCAGCGGGTACGCCCACCACAGGACGTCGAGGCGGTCCCGGCCCGGCACGGTGAGCCGGGCGCGGCCCGCCGCGGGGTAGGACAGCCGCCCGTCGAGTGAGGTCTCCAGGCCGGGTCCGAGCCCGTCGTGAACGGCGGACGCGGGATGCCGGGCGTCGTCGGGCTCGTCGGCCAGGGCGCCGGAGACCGGCAGCAGGTCCACGGCCGGGCGGCCGATGGCCTCCTCCTTGCCGGTGCCGAACAGCCGCCCCGCGCCTCGGCTCCAGTGCGACACCAGGCCGTCGTGGTCGACCACGACCACGGCGAGCGGGACCCGGCCGGCCGCCGTGGCGTCCGCCGCCGGCGCACCGCTCCCGCCTCCCGGTCGGCGGCCGGGAGGTACGTCCCCTTCGGTGCCACGGTCCATGGCACAGGCCCCTCTCCCCACGGCTCCGCAAGATCTCTTCCCCCCCGGCCACCACGGTACGGCGCGGACCCGTCGCGATGTGTGGCAATACCGGAATTGTTGTCACGGCACCCGCGCCGGGCACACCCCCACGCCCACCCCGCCCCTCCGGCCGAATCCCCAGCCCCCGAGCCCACCGGCAAACCGACACACCGCCCCTCAGGACACGGCCCCGCCGGCCGGCCCCGCGACCACGACCCCGCCGACCGACACCCCGACCCCCAGACACGCCTCGCCGGACGAACCCCAGGGCCAAGCACGCCGGCAAACCGGCACACCGGCCCCGCGGCAGCACCTCTCCACCGGCACCCCGGTCCGGCCCCGGGCGCCCTTTTCCGGACAGCCCCCAGGTCCGGGTACGCCCACCGACCAGTACCCCGGCCACGACCACAGCCCCACCGACCGACACCCCGGCCCCAGGCACACCGCTCGGAATCAGCCGCCAGGTCCGGGCGCGCCCACCGACCAGCCCCGGCCACGGCCACAGCCCCGCATGACCGACACCCCGGCACCCAAGGACACCCCGTCGGCCACACCCGGCCTCGGTCACAACCTGCCGACCGGCAGCCCCGCCCCCGGGCGCGCCTCGCCGGCCGGCGCCACGGCTCGCCGGCCGCGTGCCGTCCGGCCGGCGCCCCAGGGCTCCCGGCACGCTCCGTCGGCCGGCCCCTCTGCCTCCGGGCCCGATCCGCAGGGCGGCATCCCCGCCGCCCAGGCACGCCCGTCGGCCAAGACCTCGGCCCCGGCCGCAACCCGCCGACCGGCACCCCCGCCCCGGCCGCAACCCGCCGACCGCCACCCCCGCCCCCGGGCGCGCCCCGGCGACCTGCACCCGCTCCCTGGACACGGCGCCCTTCGGCCGACCCTCCCCCGGCCCCGGCCACGTTCGCCCGGCCCCCTCGATGGCCCGGTCAGTCCTCGTGGCCGAGTTGGAGGTCCCGTTCGGTGCGGCCACCGCCCGCCACCTGGAGGACCGTGGCGACCGGGGGGTAGCCGGCCGCGATCACCGTGTACTCGCCGGAGGAGAGGTCCACGAAGCGGAACGTTCCGTCCGGTCCGGTGGTGAGGGTGTCGACGACGTTTCCGGCCGCGTCGAGCAGGGTGACGCGCGCGTCCTCCACGGGCCGCCCACCCCCGGCCCGTACCGTGCCGCGCAGCACGGCGCCGCCCGCCAGTTCCACGTCCTGGCGGGTCTCCCGCGAGGCCTGCACGCTGACAGGGAGTGCGGTCGGGCGGAAGGCGGGGGCGCTGGCGGCCAGGGTGTACTCCCCGGCGACCAGCTCGGTGATGACGTAGCCGCCCTCACGTCCGCTGCGGGTGCCGGCGACGACCTCGCCGTGCACGTTGGTCAGGGTGACGGCGGCGTCCCGCACGGGGGTGCCGTCCGCGGTGCACACGGTGCCCGCGAGGCGTCCGGCACCGCCGAGGACGACGTCGAGTTCGACGGGCCGCTCGCCGACGGTCACGGAGACCGCCTGCGGCTGGTGCCCTCCGGCGGCGGCGATCAGGACGTACGCCCCGGAGCCCGGCGTGGACAGCGCGTACCGCCCGTCCTCACCGCTCGCCCCCCGCCCGATCTGCTGGCCGCCGACGTCGATGAGGGTGAGCGCCGCACGGGGCACGACGGTGCCGTCCGCGTGCTGCACGGTGCCGCAGACGGGGATTCCGGCCGGGTACGGCGAACGCGCCTGCGGCACGCCCGGGGCCGAGACGCCGGTGGCCGGTGCGGCGGGCTCCGTCCCGTAGGCGGGCTCCGTCCCGTAGGCGGGCGCGCCCTCGTACGCGGGTGCGGCGGGGGTGTTGTGGGACACCAGAGGTTTCTCCTTGAGGAAGAAGGCGATGAGCAGGCCGAGCACCAGGACCGGCACGAGATACAGGAAGATCCGCGGCATGGCGTCGGCGTACGCCTGGACATAGGCGTCGCGCAGGGCCGGCGGCAGTGTGCGCACCACCTGAGGGGTGATCGACTCGGGGTCGGGCAGGCCGGCGCCCGCGCGCGCGGGAAGGCGGTCGTGCAGGGCGTCGGTGAGCCGGTCGGCGAAGAGGGTGCCGAAGACGGCGGCGCCGACGCTGCCGCCGATCTGCCGGAAGTAGTTGTTGGCGCTGGTCGCCGTGCCGAGGTCGGCGGGGCGCACGGAGTTCTGCACGGCGAGCACCAGGACCGGCATGACCAGGCCGATGCCGGCGCCGAGCACGGCCATCCAGACGCTGTACTCCAGCCGGGTGGTGCCGATCTCCAGGCGGGACAGCAGCCACATGCCGACGGCGGACAGGGCGCAGCCGAGGACCGGGTAGATCCGGTAGCGGCCGGTGTGGCTGATGAGCTGCCCGGAGAGGATCGACGCGCCCACGACGCCGCCCATCATGGGCAGCATCAGCAGTCCGGACTCGGTGGCCGAGGCGCCGTCGGCCATCTGCAGGAAGGTCGGCAGATAGCTGGCCGCGCCGAACAGCGCCACGCCGACGACGAGCCCGACCAGGCCGCTGATGTTGAAGACGGAGTCCCGGAACAGCCGCAGCGGGATGAGGGGTTCGGCGGCGTAGTGCTCGGCGACCACGAAGAGGACGGCGGCCGCGGCGGCTCCGGCGCCGAGGCCGATGATGACGTGCGAGCCCCAGGCGTACTCGGTGCCGCCCCAGCTGGTCAGCAGCACCAGGCAGGTCGAGGAGGCGGCGAGCAGCAGGGTGCCCGGCACGTCGAAGCGGGCCTTGACCCGGGTCCTGGGCAGTTTGAGGACGACCGTGACGACGGCGAAGGTGACCAGGCCGAAGGGCACGTTGATGTAGAAGCACCAGCGCCAGGACAGATGGTCGGTGAAGTACCCGCCGAGCAGCGGCCCGGCGACGGAGGCGAGGCCGAAGGCGGCGCCGATGAGTCCCATGAACCGGCCGCGCTCGCGGGGCGGCACGATGTCCGCGATGATGGCCTGCACCCCGATCATCAGCCCGCCCGCGCCGATGCCCTGCACGGCCCGGAAGGCGATCATCTGGTCCATGGTCTGGGCCCGGCCGGCGAGCGCCGAGCCGATGACGAAGACGCCGATGGCGAACTGGAACACGCCCTTGCGGCCGATGAGATCGCCCAGTTTGCCGTAGACGGGCAGCCCGACGGTGGCCGTGAGCAGGTAGGCGGTGATCGCCCAGGACATCTTGTCCAGGCCGTGCAGCTCGCCGACGATCTTGGGCAGCGCGGTGGCCACGATCATCTGGTCGAGCGCGGCGAGCAGCAGCGCGAGCATCAGCCCGAGGAAGACCAGCCGCACCCGGCGGGGGCCGAGACGAGGGACGGCGTCCGGCGGTGCGGCCGGCGTCCGCGCGGCCGTCGCCGCGGCGGCGGTGTCCGGGGGCGGCGGCACGACCGGTTCGTCCTGCACCAGAGTGATCCCGCCCACGCGCCTCTCCCTCGTCGCTTGTGCCGCGTCATGTCCACGCGTACCGCGACAACTACGTACAAGCGCGACGAGTTACGGCGTTGGGCAAGGCTGTGGGGAGATCACTCGAACCGGTGAGGGGCCAACAGGGCCCGTCGAGGGGTGAGTTGCGACCCCTGATCTACTTCTCGACCTCGGCGGCGAGCTTGGCGAGCACGGCGTCGTAGATCCGGGCGAGGCCCTTGGGTGCGAACGTCTTCTCGAAGAAGCCGCCGATACCGCCGGCGCCCTTCCAGGTGGTGGTGACGACGACCCGGGAGCGGTCCTCGCCGGCCGGGGTGACCCGCCAGGTGGTGACCATGGAGGAGTTGCGGTCCTTCTCGACGAGCTCGCCGTCGGTGGGCTCGCTCACCTCCAGGAGGCAGTCGCGGATCCGCTTGCTGGTGGCCTGGAGCTTCCAGTGGACGAGGGTGCCCTCGCCGTCCCCGCCCTCGCGCACCTCGTACTCGCTGAAGTGCTCGGGCAGCAGCCGTTCACGGGTGCCGCTGTAGTCGGCGAGGGCGTCGAACACCTTCTCCGCGTCCGCCGCGACGACCCGCTCCGTAGTGGCCTCGACCTGCGCCATGGGGTTCCTCCAGGACATCCGTTCTCGGGGTTGGGACACAGCCAACCACCCCGCTCCCGGGACCCCAAATCGGGGTCCGGCAAGTGATCGGATCCGGCGACCCGGGCGATCAGGAACGGCGGCCGAGCGATCGCCCGCACGATCAAGGGAACACATGTTCTATTCTGCTGTCCAGTGCCACCGAACAAGGGAGGCGTGATGCGCTGGGACAACCTCACAGCGGACTCCGGGGGCTCCGGAGCCCCTGAACACAGCCGGGCCGACGCCGCACTGTTCGGCGCGGACGCGGTGACCACCCGCACCTTCGACACGCCCGAGTTCGCCGGGATCACCTTCCACGAGATCCGGGCCCGCTCGATCATCAACCGCGTGCCGGGCGCCTCCCGGATGCCGTTCGAGTGGACCGTCAACCCCTACCGGGGCTGCACGCACGCGTGCGTGTACTGCTTCGCGCGCAAGACGCACAGCTATCTGGACCTGGACACCGGGCTCGGCTTCGACACCCAGATCGTGGTCAAGGTGAACGCGCCGGAGCTGCTGCGCCGCCAGCTGGCCTCGCGCCGCTGGCCGGGCGAGCACATCGCGATGGGCACCAACGTCGACTGCTACCAGCGGGCCGAGGGCCGCTACCGCCTGATGCCGGGCATCCTGGCCGCCCTGCGCGACCACGCGAACCCGTTCTCGATCCTGACCAAGGGCACGCTCATCCTGCGCGACCTGGACCTGCTGACGCAGGCGGCCGAGGTCACCGACGTGGGCATCTCCGTCTCCGTCGGCTTCACCGACCCCGAGCTGTGGCGCACCGTGGAGCCGGGCACGCCCGCGCCGGAACGCCGCCTGGACGTCGTCCGCACCCTCGGCGAGCACGGGATCGGCTGCGGGGTCCTTATGGCCCCGGTGATCCCGTTCCTCAGCGACCACCCGGACCGGCTGCGGGCGACGGTACGGGCGATCGCGGCGGCCGGGGCCACCTCGGTCACCCCGCTGACGCTGCATCTGCGGCCCGGCGCCCGCGAGTGGTTCATGGCCTGGCTCGGCCGGCACCACCCGCATCTGGTGCGCCGTTACGAGCGCCTGTACGCCGAGGGCGCCTACGCCCCGAAGTGGTACCAGCGCCGGATCACCCGTCAGGTGCACGACCTGGCGCAGGAGTACGGCATCGGGCCCACGCGCGCGGGCATGCCGCGGCGCATCCGCCCGGCGGAGCCGGACACCGGCGCACCGCATCCGCCCTCGATGTCCGAGCCGGTCCAACTCACGCTCATCTGAGGTCGTTCGAGCGCATCGCACGGCCCAATCGGGTCAACAATCGTCGGAACGCGTTCTTACATGGGTGCTTTCCGGGACGATGCGGCGAGGATCGCCAGACCAGCGGTCCGCAGCCTCTCCGTCCTGGGAGGACGCATGAGAAAACGCGCCGCCGCGCTGTTCGGCGCCGCCGCCGTCGTCGCCGGTTCCGTCACGGCCGTCCCCGCCGACGCGAGCCCGTCGCACCCCGCGGCCGCCGTCCGGGCCCCCGCGGTCAGCTGGAGGAAGTGCGGCACCACCGACCATCCGACCCTGCAGTGCGGATCCCTGAAGGTGCCGCTGGACCACCGGCACCCGGCCGGGCGGCAGATCACCCTGGCGCTGTCCCGCGTCCCGCACACCGCGAAGACCTACCAGGGGCCCCTGCTGGTCAACCCGGGCGGCCCCGGCGGCAGCGGGCTCTCGCTCGCCTCCTTCGTGGCCTCCTCGCTGCCCAAGGCGGTCGCGGCGCAGTACGACGTCATCGGCTTCGACCCGCGCGGGGTGGGCGCCAGCGAACCGGCCATGACGTGCGACCCCGACTACTTCAAGCCGGTGCGTCCGGACTCGGTGCCGAGCACCCCCGCGCTGGAGAGGGCCAACCTCGCGCGCGTGAAGTCCTACGCCGCCGCCTGCGGCCGTAAGTACGCGAGCCTGCTGCCGCACATCGACACCGTCGACGCGGCCACGGACATGGACTCGATCCGCCGGGCCCTCGGCGCACGGAAGATCAACTACTTCGGCTACTCCTACGGCACCTACCTCGGCGCGGTGTACGCCAAGCTCTTCCCCGGGCGGGTGCGCCGCCTGGTCCTGGACTCGGTCGTCGACCCGAACGGAGTCTGGTACGACGACAACCTCCAGCAGGACTACGCCTTCAACGACCGCCACCGCGCCCTCATGGCGTGGATCGCCAAGTACGACGCGACGTACCGGCTGGGCACGGATCCGGCGGCGGTCGAGGCCAAGTGGTACAGGATGCGGGCTGCGCTCGCCCGCCACCCCGCGGACGGCAGGGTCGGCGCCTCCGAACTGGAGGACACCTACATCCCGGGCGGCTATTACAACGGCTACTGGCCCGCCCTCGCCCGGGCGTTCGCGGCGTACGTCAACGAGGGGAAGACCGGGCCGCTCGTCCAGGCCTACGCCGACTACGGCGCCGTCGACGCCGCGGGCGCCAACGGCTACGGCGTCTACACCTCGGTGCAGTGCCGTGACACCTCCTGGCCCCACGACTGGACGCGGTGGCGCGCGGACAACTGGGCGGTGTACGGCAAGGCACCGTTCATGGCCTGGAACAACGCCTGGTACAACGCACCCTGCGCCTTCTGGCCGGCCGCGTCCCGGCGGCCGGTGGACATCGCCAACGACGAACTGCCGCCGGTCCTGTTGTTCCAGGCGACCGACGACGCGGCGACCCCCTACGAGGGAGGGGTGAGGGTCCATCACCTCCTGGCCGGCTCCCGCCTGGTCGTCGAGCGGGGCGGCGGCAACCACGGCATCACGCTGAGCGGGAACGGCTGCCTGGACGGGTACCTGACGCGGTATCTGACGGACGGCACGGTGCCGCACGGCCGGGCCGGCGCGGCGGACGCGGTGTGCGGGAAGCTGCCCGATCCGAAGCCCGAGCGCACGAAGGCGGCGGTCCCCTCCTCGTCCGGCGCGTCGCGCGGTGCGACGCTGCACGGGCTGGTGGGCTTCCGCGGCTGATCCGGCCGCCGGGGGCGGGGGCCGTGCCCGGTTGTCAGACCCGTGGTCCACCATGGAGCCATGACCGAACCGACCCGGATCCCCGCCCCCGAAGGGGTCGCCCCCGCCGCGCAGTACACCCATGTCGTCATGGGCACCGGCCGCTTCGTCGCGGTCTCCGGCCAGCTCCCGCTGGACGAGGACGGCAAGCTCGTCGGGGAGAACGACCCGGCGGCCCAGGCCCGCCAGGTCTTCGAGAACCTCCGCCGCTGCCTCGCCGCCGCCGGGGCGAGCTTCGACGACGTCGTCAAACTCACCTACTTCCTCACGGACATGAGCCACATGCCGGCCGTCCGCGAGGCCCGCACGGCCCACATACCGGACGACCGCCTGCCCGCCTCCTCGGCGGTCCAGGTGGCCGCCCTCGTCCGCCCGGAGTTCCTGATGGAGATCGAGGCGTTCGCGGTGGTGGCCGAGTAGGGCGGGTCCGGCCGCCAGGGGCCGTGCCGCGGCCGGGCTGGCGGTCAGCGCTGCTTCGGGATCCGGGCCAGCGCCCGTACCGCGGCCTCGGCGAGGGCCGGGTGGGCCAGGGCCTCACCGAGGACGGGGCGGGCCCGTGCGTCGCCGAGTGCGCCGAGGCCCTCGACGCAGGCGAGGGCCACCCGGCGGTAGGGGTCGTGCGGGCGCAGCCGGCGTTCCAGGGTGGTGATCAGCGCGGGGACGGACTCGGGGGCGCGCAGTTCCACCAGGAGGCGCACGGGGTGCAGCGCGTAGGCGACGCGCAGTTCGTTGGTGGCCAGGGCCGCCGCCGCCCGGGCGGTGCGGGGATCGCCGAGGCGGGCCAGGGCACGGGCGGCGTCGGCGCAGCGCTGCGGGTCACGGTGGTTCAGGAGCAGGACCAGGGACTCGAAGGCGCGCCGGTCGCCCGCGAGCCCCAGCCGGAAGGCCGCGAGCTCCCTGGCCCACAGTGGCTGCCCCGGCGCCGTGAGAACCTCGGCCAGCTCCTCCGGGTCGTCGGTGGCCTCCAGCCGCCGGTACGCCGCCGTGCCGCCCGACTCCTGTCGTAAGCGCTCCGTGAGCGATCGCAACTCTTCGTCCACGAAGCCCACCCTAGGCGCCGAGCCACTCGCACGGGACCTACATCACAAACTCGGGGGGCTGGCGCGCTCGTTACCCGCGGGTTAAGCTCAGACGAGCGAGTTACCCGCTCGCACCACCTCGCAGCGGCCTGGTGACGCAGCCGCCGCGAGGGTTGTCGGTTCGGTACCTCAGGTACCGCAGTACGACTCGGCTTGGGGACAGAGCCGGTCGGCATCCCGCCACCGCCCGGGCGTGTGCACGCCCACGGCGATCGGCACCGGGCGTGTGCGCTCGCAGCCCGGTCACACCCGCATCCCTTTCCTCGCACCCGGTGCGCGCTCCTTCGCGCACCGGGGCGCGCTCCCAGTCGTCACCCTCATTCCTGGAGTCCCACGATGGCCACTCCCCTCTCCGACACCACTCTGTCCCCGCTGAAGACGATCGCCGTCGTCGGTCTCGGCACCATGGGCACCGGCATCACCGAAGTCCTCGCCCGGGCCGGCCGCGAGGTCGTCGGCATCGACATCAGCGAGGCGGCGGCCGCCCGGTCCGTCGCCGCCCTGGAGGTCTCCACCGCCCATGCCGTCGAGCGCGGCCGGCTCACCGCGCAGGAGCGCGCCGACCTCCTCGCCCGGGTGCGCACCTCCACCGCGCTGACCGCGGCGGCCGACGCCGACCTCGTCATCGAGGTGGCACCGGAGTCGTACGAGATCAAGCAGCAGATCTTCCGCGAGCTGGACGGCGTCGTGCGGCCCGGGACGATCCTGGCGACCGGCACCAACGCCCTGTCCGTGACCCGCCTGGCCGCCGACTCGGCGCGCCCCGAGCGGGTGCTCGGCCTGCACTTCTTCAACCCCGCGCCGGCGATGAAGCTGGTCGAGGTGGTCTCCTGCGTGCTGACCGCGCCGCAGGCCGTCGCCGCCGTCACCGACCTCGCCGTGGAACTGGGCAAGGAGCCCGTCGCGGTCGGCGACCGGCCCGGGTTCGTCGCGGACGGACTGCTGTTCGGCTATCTCAACCAGGCCGCCGCGATGTACGAGGCGAAGTACGCCTCACGCGAGGACATCGACGCCGCGATGCGGCTGGGCTGCGGGCTGCCGATGGGTCCCCTCGCCCTGCTCGACCTGATCGGCGTCGACACCGCGCGCACGGTCCTGGAGGCCATGTACGCCGAGTCGCGCGACCGGCTGCACGCGCCCGCGCCGATCCTCAAGCAGCTCAGCGAGGCGGGCCTGACCGGCCGCAAGGCGGGCCGCGGGTTCTACACCTACGAGGCCCCGGGCAGCGGCACCGTCGTGCGGGACGCGCTGACCCCGCTGGACGGCGACACCCTCACTCCCGGCCGTCCCGTCCGCTCCGTCGGCGTCGCCGGTTCGGGGACCATGGCCTCCGGCATCGCGGAGGTGTTCGCGAAGGCCGGGTACGAGGTGGTGCTCGCCGCGCGCAGCCCGGAGAAGGCACAGGCCGCGAAGGCCCGTATCGGCAAGTCTCTTTCCCGATCCGTCGACAAGGGGCGGCTGACCGCCGAGGCGGCCGCGCAGACCCTGGACCGGATCACGGCGACGGGCAGCTACGACGACTTCGCCGACGTGGACCTGGCCCTGGAGGCCGTCGCCGAGGACCTGGCGGTCAAGCAGCAGTTGTTCGCGACGCTGGACAAGGTCTGCAAGCCGGGCGCGGTGCTCGCGACCACCACCTCCTCGCTGCCGGTGGTCGCCTGTGCACGGGCCACCTCACGCCCGCAGGACGTGATCGGCATGCACTTCTTCAACCCGGCGCCGGCGATGAAGCTGGTCGAGGTGGTGCGCACGGTGCTGACGGCGGACGACGTCCACGCGACGGTCCGCGAGGTGTGCGCGAAGGTCAGGAAGCACCCCGTGGACTGCGGCGACCGCGCGGGCTTCATCGTCAACGCGCTGCTGTTCCCGTACCTCAACAACGCGATCAAGATGGTGCAGGAGCACTACGCGTCCCTGGACGACATCGACGCGGCCATGAGGCTCGGCGGCGGCTATCCGATGGGTCCCTTCGAGTTGCTGGACGTGGTCGGCCTGGACGTGTCACTGGCGATCGAGAAGGTCCTGCACCGCGAGTTCCGCGACCCGGGCCTGGCCCCGGCGCCGCTGCTGGAGCACCTGGTGGCCGCGGGCTGCCTCGGCCGCAAGACGGGCCGCGGTTTCCGCGAATATGCCCGCCGCTGACCGCGGCGGGGACCGGTTCCGGGCGGGGCGGGAGTGGGGCGGTCTGCTGGAGCCCGCCGCCCCGCCCGCGCCCGCCGGGGACGGGGGACGCCGGGGACCTGCGCACCGGGCCGCACGCATGCAGTACGTTCAGGGCATGTCCCAGCCCGCCAAGTCCTCACGCACACCAGCCACGCCCGACGCGCCGGAGAGCGCCGCGGGCTCCCGCGCGGCCGCCCAGCGGCTCAAGATGCGCCGGGAACTGGCCGCCGCCGCGATGGAGCTGTTCGCGACCAAGGGGTACGAGGCGACCACGGTCGACGAGATCGCCGCGGCGGCGGGGGTCGCCCGCCGCACCTTCTTCCGCCACTTCCGCTCCAAGGAAGAGGCGATCTTCCCCGACCACGACGACACCCTGATCCGCGCCGAGGCGGTGCTCAACGCCGCCCCCGCGCACGAGCACCCGCTCGACACGGTGTGCCGGGGCATCAAGGAAGTCATGAAGATGTACGCGGCCCAGCCGGAGATCTCGGTCGCACGCTACAAGCTGACCCGCGAGGTGCCCACGCTGCGCGAGGCGGAGATCGCCTCGGTGGCCCGCTACGAGCGTCTGTTCACCCGCTATCTGCTGGGCCACTTCGACGAGCGCGCGCACGCGGACGACGCCAACGACGACCCGCTGCTGGCCGAGGTCGCCGCCTCGGCGGTGGTCACCGCGCACAACCATGTGCTGCGCCGCTGGCTGCGGGCGGGCGGTCAGGGGGACGTGGAGGCGCAGCTGGACCACGCCTTCGCCATCGTCCGCAAGACCTTCGGGACCGGGATCGGGGCCGGCCGCACGACCGCCTCCCAGCCCGCCCCCACCTCCCCGGCGGCGGTGTCCCGGCAGGGCGAGGTCCTGGTGACGGTCGCCCGCACCGACGCCCCGCTGGACGAGGTGATGCGGACCATCGAGGAGGCGCTGAAGGAGCGCTGACCGCCGCGCGACGGCCCTGGAAGGCCGGGACGCGCTGTGAGAACGGCCACCCTGCGGGGTGGCCGTTTTGGCATGTCAGGGGCCCTTTTCACCCGGCGCCGGGATTCCGTTCGATCGATCATCGCTCATTTGTTGCGTAAAGATTTCGTCTGAGCGGAAGTTATGGCACTCAGTGCCTTGCCAGCTGACACGGGGTGTCATACGTTGAAGGAGTCCGGGCGACCGGCGTGCAGCGACCGCACCGCATGCCGGCTGTCCCGGCGGGCCCCTGGCCCGCACGCCCGGACGCCTGCGTCACAGGCAACCTCCCGCGCCACAAAGCGCTGCCAGAGCACCACCGCCGAACCGACGGCACCCCAGCCGAACCGACGGCACCCCCGCCGAACCGATGGCACCTCACCACCCTCAGCAGCACCGACGTAACCCTCAGCGCCCCTCCCTCAGGGCGCTCACCGCCGGAGGCATCACCGTGACCGTGAAGGACATCCTGGACGCGATCCAGTCGAAGGACGCCACGTCCGCCGACTTCGCCGCACTGCCGCTCCCCGAGTCGTACCGCGCGATCACCGTGCACAAGGACGAGACGGAGATGTTCGCGGGGCTGGACAGCCGCGACAAGGACCCGCGCAAGTCGATCCACCTGGACGACGTGCCGGTGCCCGAGCTGGGCCCGGGCGAGGCCCTGGTGGCCGTCATGGCGTCGTCGGTCAACTACAACTCGGTGTGGACCTCGATCTTCGAGCCGCTGTCCACGTTCGGGTTCCTGGAGCGCTACGGCCGCACCAACGAGCTGGCCAAGCGCCACGACCTGCCGTACCACATCATCGGCTCCGACCTCGCGGGCGTCGTCCTGCGCACCGGCCCGGGCGTGAACGCCTGGCGGCCCGGCGACGAGGTCGTCGCGCACTGCCTCTCCGTCGAGCTGGAGTCCTCCGACGGCCACAACGACACCATGCTCGACCCCGAGCAGCGGATCTGGGGCTTCGAGACCAACTTCGGCGGCCTCGCCGAGATCGCCCTGGTGAAGTCCAACCAGCTGATGCCGAAGCCCGCGCACCTGTCGTGGGAGGAGGCGGCGGCCCCGGGCCTGGTCAACTCCACCGCCTACCGCCAGCTGGTCTCCCGCAACGGCGCCGGCATGAAGCAGGGCGACAACGTGCTCATCTGGGGCGCGAGCGGCGGCCTCGGCTCGTACGCCACCCAGTTCGCCCTCGCCGGCGGCGCCAACCCGATCTGCGTCGTGTCCTCGCCGCAGAAGGCGGAGATCTGCCGCTCGATGGGCGCCGAGGCGATCATCGACCGCACCGCCGAGAACTACAGGTTCTGGAAGGACGAGCAGACCCAGGACCCGAAGGAGTGGAAGCGCTTCGGCAAGCGCATCCGCGAGCTCACCGGCGGCGAGGACATCGACATCGTCTTCGAGCACCCCGGCCGTGAGACCTTCGGCGCGAGCGTCTACGTCACCCGCAAGGGCGGCACCATCACCACCTGCGCCTCCACCTCGGGCTACATGCACGAGTACGACAACCGCTACCTGTGGATGTCCCTGAAGCGGATCATCGGCTCGCACTTCGCCAACTACCGCGAGGCCTGGGAGGCCAACCGCCTCATCGCCAAGGGCAAGATCCACCCGACGCTCTCCAGGGTCTACTCCCTGGAGGACACCGGCCAGGCCGCCTACGACGTCCACCGCAACCTCCACCAGGGCAAGGTCGGCGTGCTCTGCATGGCCCCCGAGGAGGGCCTGGGCGTGCGCGACGAGGAGATGCGCGCCCGGCACATCGACGCCATCAACCGCTTCCGGAACATCTGAGAGGCGTCCATGAGCGAGCGTCAGCCTGCCGGAGCCGCGCCGGCGCACAGGGAACGGGACCGGCCGTGGCTCATGCGGACCTACGCCGGCCACTCCACGGCCGAGGCGTCCAACGAGCTGTACCGGCGCAATCTCGCCAAGGGCCAGACCGGTCTGTCGGTGGCGTTCGACCTGCCGACGCAGACCGGCTACGACTCCGACCACGTCCTCGCCCGCGGCGAGGTGGGCCGGGTGGGCGTGCCGATCGCCCACCTCGGTGACATGCGCCGCCTGTTCCAGGACATCCCCCTGGAGCAGATGAACACCTCGATGACGATCAACGCCACGGCCATGTGGCTGCTGGCGCTCTACCAGGTCGTCGCCGAGGAGCAGGGCGCGGACATCACCAAGCTCCAGGGCACGACCCAGAACGACATCGTCAAGGAGTACCTGTCCCGGGGAACCCATGTCTTCCCGCCGGGACCCTCGCTCCGGCTGACGACGGACATGATCGCGTACACGGTCTCCCACATCCCCAAGTGGAACCCGATCAACATCTGCAGCTACCACCTCCAGGAGGCCGGCGCCACACCGGTGCAGGAGATCGCGTACGCGATGTCCACCGCGATCGCCGTCCTGGACGCGGTGCGCGACTCCGGCCAGGTGCCGCAGGAGCGCATGGGCGACGTGGTCGCCCGCATCTCCTTCTTCGTCAACGCGGGCGTCCGCTTCGTCGAGGAGATGTGCAAGATGCGGGCCTTCGGCCGGATCTGGGACCGGATCACGCGCGAGCGCTACGGCATCGAGGACCCCAGGCAGCGCCGGTTCCGCTACGGCGTCCAGGTCAACTCGCTCGGCCTGACCGAGGCCCAGCCGGAGAACAACGTCCAGCGGATCGTGCTGGAGATGCTGGCCGTCACCCTCTCCAAGGACGCACGCGCGCGTGCCGTGCAGCTGCCGGCCTGGAACGAGGCGCTCGGCCTGCCCCGCCCCTGGGACCAGCAGTGGTCGCTGCGCATCCAGCAGGTGCTCGCCTACGAGAGCGACCTGCTGGAGTACGACGACATCTTCGAGGGCTCGAAGGTGATCGAGGCGAAGGTGGACCAGCTGGTCGATGCGGTGCTCGCCGAGATCGACCACATCCAGGACCTGGGCGGCGCGATGGCCGCCGTGGAGTCCGGCTATCTGAAGTCGCAGCTGGTCGCCTCGCACGCCGAGCGCCGGGCCCGTATCGAGTCCGGTCAGGAGAAGATCGTCGGCGTCAACATCTTCGAGGGGACGGAGCCGAACCCGCTCACGGCCGACCTGGACACCGCGATCCAGACGGTCGACCCGGCGGTCGAGGCCCGTGTCATCGCCTCGCTCCAGCGCTGGCGCGACACCCGCTACCAGCCGCCCTTCAACCACCCGCGCCCCTGCAAGGCGCTGGAGCGGCTGAAGGAGGCGGCCAAGGGCACGGACAACCTCATGGAGGCCACCCTGGAGTGCGCCCGCGCGGGTGTCACGACCGGGGAGTGGGCCGGGGCCCTCCGGGAGGTGTTCGGCGAGTTCCGGGCGCCCACCGGGGTCTCCTCCGCGCCCGTCGCGGTGGCTCCCGAAGAGGGCTCGGCCCTGGCCGACGTCCGCCGGAAGGTGGACGCCACCGCCCGCGACCTCGGCGTCGGCAAGCTGCGGTTCCTGGTCGGCAAGCCCGGCCTGGACGGGCACTCCAACGGCGCCGAGCAGATCGCCGTCCGCGCCCGGGACGCCGGGTTCGAGGTGGTCTACCAGGGCATACGGCTGACGCCCGAACAGATCGTGGACGCGGCCCTCGCCGAGGACGTGCACGCGGTCGGCCTGTCCATCCTCTCCGGCTCGCACGCCCAGCTGGTGCCGGACGTGCTGGAGCGGCTCCGTGTGGCCGGTGCCACAGATATACCCGTGATCGCGGGTGGCATCATCCCGAACGGTGACGCCGAGCAGCTCATGGCCGCCGGAGTGGCCGCCGTCTTCACCCCGAAGGACTTCGACATCACCGGAATCATCGGCCGCATCGTCGACGAGATCCGCAAAGCGAACAAGCTCGACCCCCTGGAGGTCCCCGCATGACCAGCCCTGCTCCCCAGGTCAACCGACTGCGCCCGCGGCGCTCCTGCCTGGCCGTACCGGGCAGCAACCCCCGCTTCCTGGAGAAGGCGCAGGGCCTGCCCGCCGACCAGGTCTTCCTGGACCTGGAGGACGCGTGCGCGCCGCTGGCCAAGCCGGAGGCCCGGCACACCATCGTCAAGTTCCTCAACGAGGGTGACTGGACGGGCAAGACCAGGGTGGTGCGCGTCAACGACTGGACGACCGAGTGGACGTACCGGGACGTCGTGACGGTGGTCGAGGGAGCCGGCCCCAATCTTGACTGCATCATGCTGCCGAAGGTGCAGGACGCACAGCAGGTCGTCGCTCTCGATCTGCTGTTGACGCAGATCGAGAAGACGATGGGCTTCGAGGTGGGCCGCATCGGCATCGAGGCCCAGATCGAGAACGCCCAGGGCCTCAACAACGTCAACGAGATCGCCCAGGCGTCCCCGCGCATCGAGACGATCATCTTCGGCCCGGCCGACTTCATGGCGTCGATCAACATGAAGTCCCTCGTCGTGGGCGAGCAGCCGCCCGGCTACCCGGCGGACGCCTACCACTACATCCTGATGAAGATCCTGATGGCCGCCCGCGCCAACAACCTCCAGGCGATCGACGGCCCCTACCTCCAGATCCGCAACGTCGACGGCTTCCGCGAGGTGGCCGGCCGTGCCGCCGCGCTCGGCTTCGACGGCAAGTGGGTGCTGCACCCCGGCCAGGTGGACGCCGCCAACGAGGTGTTCTCGCCCTCCCAGGAGGACTACGACCACGCCGAGCTGATCCTGGACGCGTACGAGTACTGCACGTCCGAGGCGGGCGGCAAGAAGGGCTCCGCGATGCTCGGCGACGAGATGATCGACGAGGCCAGCTGCAAGATGGCACTGGTCATCGCGGGCAAGGGACGCGCCGCCGGCATGACCCGTACGTCGAAGTTCGAGACCCCCGTCGACTAAGGAGCCCTGAGCGCGATGCAGTTCGGACGGACCTACGAGGAGTTCGAGGTCGGCGCGGTGTACCGGCACTGGCCGGGCAAGACGGTCACCGAGTACGACGACCACCTGTTCTGTCTCCTCACCATGAACCACCACCCGCTCCACATGGACGCGAACTACGCGGAGCGGACGACGGACTTCGGCAAGAACGTCGTCGTCGGCAACTACATCTACTCCCTGCTGCTCGGCATGTCGGTGCCGGACGTGTCGGGGAAGGCGATCGCCAACCTGGAGATCGAGTCGCTGAGGCACGTGGCGCCCACCTTCCACGGCGACACGATCTACGGCGAGACGACGGTGCTGGACAAGTGGCCGTCGAAGTCGAAGAACGACCGCGGCATCGTCCACGTCGAGACCAAGGGCTACAAGCAGGACGGCACCCTGGTGTGCGTGTTCCGCCGCAAGGTCATGGTGCCGACCGAGACGTACATCAAGGAGCGCGGCGGCGAGCAGCCGGGCCGCCCGGAGCTGAAGCAGCAGGAGAACTAGAGCCATGGCCCGTCTCGCCCAGACCGCCGGTCTGACCGACGTCCAGCAGGAGATCGTCTCCACCGTCCGCGACTTTGTCGACAAGGAGATCATCCCGGTCGCGACCGGCCTGGAGCACCGCGACGAGTACCCGCAGCAGATCGTGGACGGCCTGAAGGAACTGGGCCTGTTCGGCCTGATGATCCCCGAGGAGTACGGGGGCCTGGGCGAGTCGCTGCTGACGTACGCGCTGTGCGTGGAGGAGATCGCGCGCGGCTGGATGTCGGTGTCCGGCATCATCAACACCCACTTCATCGTCGCGTACATGCTCAAGCAGCACGGCACGCAGGAGCAGAAGGACTACTTCCTGCCGAAGATGGCCCTCGGTGACATCCGGGGCGCGTTCTCGATGTCGGAGCCGGCGCTGGGCTCGGATGTGTCGGCGATCACATCGAAGGCCGTCAAGGACGGCGACGAGTACGTCCTGACCGGCCAGAAGATGTGGCTGACCAACGGCGGCACCTCCTCGCTGGTCGCGGTCCTGGTCCGCAGTGACGAGGGTCACCCCGAGGGCACCGCGCCGCACAAGTCGATGACGACCTTCCTGGTGGAGAAGGAGCCCGGTTTCGGCGAGGTCCGCCCCGGCCTCACCATCCCGGGCAAGATCGACAAGATGGGCTACAAGGGCGTCGACACCACCGAGCTGATCATGGACGGCCTGCGGATTCCGGCCGACCGGGTGCTCGGCGGCACCACCGGCCGGGGTTTTTACCAGATGATGGACGGCGTCGAGGTCGGCCGGGTCAACGTGGCGGCGCGTGGCTGCGGCGTCGCCCAGCGCGCCTTCGAGCTGGGCGTCCAGTACGCCCAGCAGCGGCACACCTTCGGCAAGCCGATCGCCCAGCATCAGGCCATTCAGTTCAAACTCGCCGAGATGGCCACCAAGGTCGAGGCCGCGCATGCCATGATGGTCAACGCGGCCCGGAAGAAGGACTCGGGCCAGCGCAACGACCTCGAGGCCGGGATGGCGAAGTACCTGGCCTCGGAGTACTGCAAGGAGGTCGTCGAGGACGCCTTCCGCATCCACGGCGGCTACGGCTTCTCGAAGGAGTACGAGATCGAGCGCCTCTACCGCGAGGCCCCCATGCTGCTCATCGGTGAAGGTACCGCCGAGATCCAGAAAATGATCATCGGCCGCAGACTGCTCGAAGAGTATCGGTTCCAGGGCTGATTGTCCGCATACGGGGTGTTTTCGTCGAGAAGAAGATCACACCCCGTCAACGGTTCTCGGCCGCCGACTCGGCTTCCCGGCTTACCCAGTTGTGGCCCTTAACCGCTACGATCGCGGAAAGCCGCCGTCCCCCGTCGAAGCGCGGCATCATCCGCTACGAAGGTCATCCATGCCCCACAGCCAAACCTCTGCACCTCGCGACAGCCTCGCCGGCGTACGCCTCGCGCGCGGAGCATCGCCGTGGCTTCTGCCGACCGTCGCCACGGCGGCCGTCAGCCTGGTCCGCGCCCGCCGCTCCGGTGCGGCCAGGGCCGTAGCCGTCCCCGCCACCGCGCTGGCGGCGGGGATGCTGTGGTTCTTCCGCGACCCGGAGCGCGAGATCGCCCGGGGCCGGGTCATCTCGCCCGCCGACGGCGTGGTGCAGAGCATCATGCCCTGGAAGGACGGCCGCACCCGCGTCGCGATCTTCATGAGCCCGCTGAACGTCCACGTCAACCGCGCCCCGCTCTCCGGCACGGTCACGTCGGTCGAGCACATCCCCGGCGGGTTCGTTCCGGCGTTCAACAAGGAGAGCGAGAACAACGAGCGGGTCGTCTGGCACTTCGACACCGAGCTCGGCGACATCGAGATGATCCAGATCGCCGGCGCGGTGGCCCGCCGTATCGTCCCCTACGTCCCGTCGGGCACCAAGGTCGAGCAGGGCGACCGGATCGGTCTGATCCGCTTCGGCTCGCGTGTCGACCTCTACCTGCCCGAGGGCGTGGAGGTCGCGGTCGAGGTCGGCCAGAAGACCGTGGCTGGGGTGACTCGCATTGACCGTGATTGATCCCGACACCCAGGCCGGCTGGGTGCCCGAGGCCGACGACGTGGACGACGAGGAGGAGATGCCCCTCTCGCTGCGCCTGTCGATAGCGGACACCCTCACCCTGGGCAACGCCACGTGCGGCTTCATGGCGGTGTACTTCACCACCACCGGCATCCTGATCCCGCACCTCACCGGCAGCAGTGAGTCGGGCATGGCCCGGCACAGCGCCGCCACGGCCGTCATCCTGATGCTGTGCGCGGCGGTGTTCGACCTGTTCGACGGCCTGGTCGCGAGGAAGCTGCGCTCCTCCCCCATGGGCGCGGAGCTGGACAACCTCTCGGACCTGATCAGCTTCGGCCTGGCCCCGGCGTACTTCGTCCTCGTCTACGGCATGGTCGCGGACGACGCCCACCAGAGGGTGGCCGCGCTGGGCGCGATCGTGGTGCTGCTGGCGGTGGTGCTGCGGCTGGCGAGATTCTCCTGCGTGACGATGAAAGACGGCATGTTCCAGGGCATGCCCTCGCCCTTCGGCGCGCTGACGGTGGTGTCCATCGTGCTGCTGGAGCTGCCCTTCGTGGCGACGCTGCTGGCGATCCTGGGCACGGCATGGCTGATGGTGAGCCGCGTGGAGTACCCCAAGCCGCGGGGGCGCCTGGCGGTGGCGATGCTCTCCTGGATCGTGCTGTCGATGGGCCTGCTCGCCGCCTGGGCGTTCGACGCCCCGAGCGGCCAGCTGCTCCTCCAGACCGGCTGCGCGCTCCAGCTGGTCATGGGCGCGGTGATCCCGCTGTTCGCCACGGCGCGCCGGGTGAACAACTTCCGGGACAACCGTCGCGAGGCACGGGCGGCACAGCTGCCGTAGCGGTCACGTACGGCGCGGAACGGGCGAGGGCCCCTGAACCTCACGGTTCGGGGGCCCTTCCGCTGTCCGGGGCGTGGTCGTCCCGCTGGTCGTGCTCCGGTGCGGCGAGGCTGCCGAGGATTCTCAGCAGCTCGGCGCTGCGGCTGCCCGGCTCGGCGTGGAAGACCACCAGGGTCAGGCCGTCGGTGCCGTCGATGGTCAGTTTGTCCGAATGCAGCTCGATGTCGCCGACCCGCGGATGGCACAGCCGTCTGACCAGGCCGCGCCGCGGCAGTACGTCGTGGCGACCCCACAGCCGGCGGAACCGGTCGCTGCGCACCGACAGCTCACCGACCAGTTCCCGCAGCGCCGGATCGTCGACGTCCGGCCCCACCCGGGCCCGCAGGGTGGCCACGGCCTCCTCGGTGGCCTCCTCCCAGTCGCGCCTCAGCTCCCGCTCGGCGGGGTCGAGGAAGACGGCCCGCAGAAGGTTGACGCCGGGGGCGTAGTTCGGCGACAGGGCGGCGCACAAGCGGTTCACCGCGAGGACGTCCGTGAGCCTGCTCTGCACGTAGGCCGGGTTGTCGGTCCAGCCGTCGATGAGCTGGAGGATGCTCACCGGCACGGCCGCCGCCCGCGCGGCCGCGCCGCGCCCGGCACCACGGGACCGGCCGCCACCCATCCCCCGCGTACCGGACGGACGGGCGCCGGACGGGCGCGGCTGCGCCAGGCCGAACAGGTGAGCGGTGGCGTCGGCGTCCAGTCCCAGGACCCGGGCGATCGCCTCCAGGACCTGGACCGACGGGTTGCGGTCCCGGCCCTGCTCCAGGCGCAGGTAGTAGTCCGAGCTGATCCCGGCGAGCATCGCCACTT
Organism: Streptomyces sp. NPDC006393; assembly: GCF_040628575.1. Taxonomy (NCBI): domain Bacteria; kingdom Bacillati; phylum Actinomycetota; class Actinomycetes; order Kitasatosporales; family Streptomycetaceae; genus Streptomyces; species Streptomyces sp. NPDC006393. Next base: position 3,125 of record NZ_JBEXZD010000016.1, on the reverse strand, counting down.
CCTCGCGGCGCAGCCCCGGCACCCGCCTCAGGCCACCGCCGCGCAGGCCGACGTCCTCCGGCCGTACCAGCCCCCGGCGGGCGCGCAGGAACTCCCCGAGCACGTTCGTACCGTCCATGCCCTCACCGTACGGCCGCGGCCCGGCACGTTCCTGTCCCTGCCAGTCCCAGGAACGGCGGGGCACTGCCGCCGCTCCCGGTCTCGGCCCACGCTGGACAGCACACGAGAGCACGACAGCACGACACGGAAGGCACCACGCATGCCCGCGAACCTCGGCGGAACCCTCACCCCGGCCCAGGGCCTGACCCTCACCCGCATCGGCTACGGCGCCATGCAGCTGGCCGGACCGAACGTCTTCGGCCCGCCCAGGGACCGCGACCGGGCCGTCGCGGTGCTGCGCGCCGCGGTGGAGGCCGGGATCACCCACATCGACACCGCGGACTTCTACGGCCCGGCGGTCGTCAACGAACTGATCAAGGAGGCGCTGCACCCCTACCCGGCGGACCTGCGCATCATCACGAAGGTCGGCGCCCGCAGGGGCCCGGACGGAAGCTGGCGCCAGATCCTGGACCCGGCCGACCTGAAGGCCCAGGTGCACGACAACCTCGGCCGTCTGGGCGTGGACGCGCTGGACGTGGTCAACCTCCGGCTCGGCGCCCACGACACGCCGACCGAGGACTCCCTGGCGGAGCAGTTCGGCGCCCTCGCCGAGCTGCGGCAGCAGGGGCTGATCCGCCACCTGGGCCTGAGTGCCGTCTCCGCCCGGCAGCTCGCCGAGGCCCAGGCGATCGCGCCCGTCGTCACGGTCCAGAACCTCTACAACCTCGCCCACCGCCAGGACGACGACCTGCTCGACCTGTGCGCCGCGCAGAACATCGTCTTCGTGCCGTACTTCCCGCTGGGCGGCTTCACACCGCTCCAGTCGGAGACCCTCACGAAGGTCGCCGCCCGCCTGGACGCCTCCCCGCAGCAGACCGCCCTGGCCTGGCTCCTCCAGCGCTCCCCCGCCATCGCCCTCATCCCCGGCACCTCCTCGGTGTCCCATCTGCGCGAGAACATCGCGTCGGCGGACCTCACCCTGCCCGCCGACGCGACCGAGGAGCTGAACGGGATCGGGAGGAGGTGAGCGGACGCGGGAGCCGGGGGGTCACGCACGGACCCTGCGGCGCCCGGGGGGAGGAAGGCGGGAACGCACAGGTCCTGCGGGACCCGGGGGGAGAGAAGAAGTACCGGCCCAGCGGACGCGGGGCTACGGAGCCGGGCGGATCGCGGACCCCGCGAGGGGCGCGGACATTGTGAGGCGCGAGGCCGCACAGGAACAGGCGAGCCGGGGCACAGGACGCCAGGGGCTGGGGCACAGGACGCCAGGGGCTGAGGGCTCAGGGCTGAGGCCTCCAGGAACCGAGCGCCGCCCGCGGGCCCGAGCAGGCACGGGCGCCAGGACCCCCTCGGGCCGAGCAAGTACCCGGCCCGAGGGGCCCCGCAAGGGGCCGAGCAGGCACACGGCCCGCGCGGGACTTCCGCGGCCCGGGCAAGCACCCGACACGAGGGGCCCTGCCGTTCGGGCCGAGGAGACAGAGGGCCTGGGCGACACCCGCGTGCCGAGGGCGCGGCGGGGCTGAGGGTGCCCAGCCTCTTTCGGTGCCCGCTCCGGGGCCGGCGGGCCGGTTCGCTCAGCCGGGGGCTGTCAGAGGAGGAAGTCCCGGGCGATGTGTTCCGCCACGCGTTCCAGGATCGGGCCGGCGTCGGCGATGCACTTCGCCACGTCGGGCTCCACTTCGGTCAGGGCGTACGCCCGGCGGATGCCGGCCCTGCCGAGGACCTCCGGGGCCAGCGCCAGGCGCCCGCAGACCGCGACGACCTCCTTGTCCGCGGCGCGGGCCGCCGCCGCGACCCCCGCCGGGGCCTTGCCGTGCAGGGTCTGCTCGTCCAGCGAGCCCTCACCGGTGATCACCAGGAACGCCCGCGCCAGTGCCGGCGCGAACCCGAGCACGTCCAGCATGACCTCGATGCCGGCCCGGAACCGGGCGCCGAGGATCAGCGCGCCGTACCCGATGCCGCCCGCGGCCCCGGCCCCGGGAGACGCCGCGTACTCGGCCGCCCTGGCCCCGATCGCCTCCTCCAGGACCTTCGCGTAGTGCGCGAGCGCCGCGTCCAGCGTCTCCACGTCCTCCGGGGACGCGCCCTTCTGCGGACCGTAGACCGCGGGCGCGCCCTTCGGTCCGGTCAGCGGGTTGTCGACGTCGCTGGCGAGCACGAGCTCGACGGAGGCGAGCCGGGGGTCGAGGCCGGACAGGTCGGCGTGGGCGAGATCCGCCAGTCCCCCGCCACCCGGCGGGATCGGCTCACCGGCCGCGGTCGAGAACCGGGCGCCGAGCGCGGACAGCATCCCCGCGCCCCCGTCCGTGGTCGCACTGCCGCCGACGCCGAACACGATCGTCCGCGCCCCCGCGTCCAGCGCGGCGCGCAGCAGTTCGCCGGAGCCGTACGTCGACGCCGTGAGCGGCGCGAGGACACCGGCCGGCAGCCGCTGCAACCCGCTGGCCTCCGCCATCTCCACCACCGCGGTGTCGCCGCGCAGCGCGAACGCCGCCGTCACCTCGTCGCCGAGGGGACCGGCGACCCGTACCTCACGGCGCTCGAACCCGGCCGCGACCGCCGCGTCCACGGTCCCGTCGCCGCCGTCGGCCACGGGCAGCGCCTCGACCCGGAGGTCCGGCACGACCCGGCGCAGCCCGGCCGTCACCCGCTCGGCGACCTGTACGGCCGTGAGCGAGCCCTTGAACTTGTCCGCGGCAACCAGCACCCCGAGGGTGCCGTGCACTGCAGCGTCCGCCACCTTGCAATCCCCTTGCTCTCCGGGCCCCGCACGTCAGGGGGCCAGTCGCGCCGCTGCGACCATAACCGGCGACCGTTCCCCGCGCCATGCCCCGCCCGCTCCCTGAGAAGCACCGGGGACGGCCGAGGATGTCCGAGGACGGCCGGGGACGGCCGGGGACGGCCGGGGACGTCGCGGGGGAAAGCGGGTACACCGGTCCTATGACCCCTGCGGGCACCGATCCGGGCCGCGCCGACCGCCCGGCATCCGCCGACCACCCGACGCTCACCGACCACCCGACGCTCGC